>NZ_PSWG01000010.1:0-122594 GCF_002931195.1 Rathayibacter sp. AY1C2
GAGGCACCCGCCCATGGCCCGTCCGCCCCGCCGCCCCTCCGCTCCCGGGAGCGGAGGGGCGGCGGGGCGGACGGGCCATGGGCGGGTGCCTCCTCGATCGCGGCGGGGGAAGTGGAGCGGCCCCGGCGCCCGCACCGAGGTGCTGGGCTCCGGGGCCGGTCCGGCGTGCCGAGACTACGCGGAGAAGCGCGGGAAGGCGGAGCGACCCGCGTAGGTCGCCGCACCTCCCAGGATCTCCTCGATGCGCAGCAGCTGGTTGTACTTCGCGACGCGGTCCGAGCGGGCCGGGGCGCCGGTCTTGATCTGGCCGCCGTCCACCGCGACCGCGAGGTCGGCGATGGTGGTGTCCTCGGTCTCGCCGGAGCGGTGCGAGAGGATCGCGGTCATGCCGTTGCGCTGGGCCAGGGCCACGGCGTCGAGCGTCTCGGTGAGCGTGCCGATCTGGTTCACCTTGACCAGGATCGAGTTGCCGGCCTTCTCGGCGATACCGCGGGCGAGGCGCACCGGGTTGGTGACGTACAGGTCGTCTCCGACGAGCTGCACCTTGTCGCCGATGGCCGCGGTGAGGTGGGTCCAGCCGGCCCAGTCGTCCTCGTCCAGCGGGTCCTCGATCGAGACCAGCGGGTAGTTGGCGACGAGGTCGGCGTAGTAGGAGGAGAGCTCCTCGGCCGAGAGCTTCTTGCCCTCGAACGTGTAGGCGCCGTCCTCGTAGAACTCCGAGGAGGCGACGTCGAGCGCGAGCCCGATGTCCTTGCCGGGGGTGAAGCCGGCGGCCTCGACGGCCTTGAGGATGAAGTCGAGCGCCTCGCGGTTGGTGGGCAGGTCGGGGGCGAAGCCGCCCTCGTCGCCGAGGCCCGTGGCGAAGCCGGCCTTCTTCAGCTGCGCCTTGAGCGCGTGGTAGATCTCGACGCCCCAGCGCAGGCCCTCGGAGAAGGACTCGGCGCCCAGCGGGACGGCCATGAACTCCTGGATGTCGACGCCGGTGTCGGCGTGCGCGCCTCCGTTGATGATGTTCATCAGCGGCACGGGCAGGGTGTGCGCGTTCGGGCCGCCGACGTAGCGGAACAGGTCGAGGTCCGACGACTGCGCGGCGGCCTTGGCCACGGCGAGGCTGACGCCGAGGATCGCGTTCGCGCCCAGGCGGGACTTGTTCTCGGTGCCGTCGAGCTCGATCAGCTCGGCGTCGACGAGGCGCTGGTCGGTGGCGTCGAAGCCCTCGATGGCCGGGCCGATCTCGTCGATGACGGCGTCGACGGCCTTCTGCACGCCCTTGCCGAGGTAGCGGTCGGAGTCGCCGTCGCGGAGCTCGTACGCCTCGAACGCGCCGGTGGAGGCGCCGGACGGGACGGCCGCTCGCGAGGACGCGCCGTCCTCGAGCAGGACCTCGACCTCGACCGTGGGGTTGCCACGGGAGTCCAGAATTTCTCGGGCGACGACTGCCTCGATAAGGGCCACAACTATCTCCTCTTGACGGGTGGGCTCCCGGAGACGGGAGCGGTCGGGAAGGAGTCTACTGACCGCCTCCGAAGCGCAGGAGACCGCGGCCGGTCGTAGACTCCCAGGGCCCGATCGCCGGACGGCCCGGGCGCACCCGCCGACCCGGAGGTTCCCCGTGACCACGACCGCCGCCGACCACGTCGACCGTCTCACCGCCGTCGTCCCGGACTTCCCGAGCCCGGGCATCCTGTTCCGCGACCTCACGCCGGTCTTCGGCGACGGCGAGGCCCTGCGGGCGGTGGCCGACGCGCTGATCGAGCCCTACCGCGGCCGGATCGACGCGATCGCGGGCGTGGAGGCGCGCGGCTTCCTGCTCGCCGCAGCGGCCGCCTACTCGGCGGGTCTCGGCGTCGTCACCATCCGCAAGCCCGGCAAGCTCCCGCGGGCCGTGCTGCGCGAGCAGGCGACCCTCGAGTACGGCGAGACGATGCTGGAGGTGCACGAGGACGCGGCGCCCCGCGGCTCGCGGCTGCTGCTGGTCGACGACGTGCTGGCGACCGGGGGCACGCTCGACGCGAGCCGCCGCCTGATCGAGCGCGCCGGGTGGAGCCTCGAGGGGATCGCGGTGGTCATGGAGCTCGACGGGCTCGGCGGCCGCGAGGTGCTGGCCGGCCACCGCGTCGACGCGATCGTCACCGTCTGACCCGGCCCCGTCGCTCCGCTCCCCCTGCCCTCCCCTTCCCGCGAGACGCCACCGGCATATGCGACCCACCGGGCGAGCCGCACTCGAGTGGCGTCCCGCGGAAGGGGGAAGGGACGGGGTCAGGTGAGGGAGAGGGACATCCGGGAGAGGACGAAGGTCTCGAGCACCTGCACGAGCATGTAGAGCACGAGCGAGACGCCGGTCACGAGCACGACCGCCGACCAGACGTCCGCGAACCGGGCCTGGGCGGACCAGGCGTTGATCGCCCCGCCGATGCCCGCACCGGTGGAGAGCCACTCGGCGAGCAGCGCGCCCGTGATCGCTCCGGGCACCGAGATGCGGATCGCGGCGAAGAGCGAGGGCAGCGAGCCGGGGATGGCCACCTTGCGGATCGCGGTGAGAGTGCTGCCGCCGTAGACCGCGACCACGTCGAGCATCTGCGGGGAGGCGTTGTTGAGGCCGAAGGCGATCGTCACCAGCGCGGGGAACAGGACGACGATCCCGCCGATGACCGCGACCGAGGCGATCGAGCCGGTCCCGAAGACCAGGATGATCAGCGGCGCCATCGCGATCAGCGGCACCGAGCGCAGCAGCATCGCGAACGGCATCAGCGCGTGCTCGATGCCCTTCGACAGACGGAACAGGATCGCGCCGAGGATCGCCACGACCAGGCCGGCCGCGAAGCCGATCAGTGCGTCGCCCATGGTCACGGCGAAGAGGCCGCCCAGCTCGGCGCGGTGCTCCGCGGCCTTCGCATCGGTCACCAGGTGCTGCCAGACGTCCCACGGGCCCTTGACCACGTAGGGCGAGACCCCGCTGAAGAGGACCACACCGATCCAGATCGCCAGCACGATCACGATCGTCGACAGGGCGACGAGCAGGCTCTTGCGCAGGCTCTTGAGAGTCGCGCCGAGGGCGGCCGTGCGCAGCTGGCGCCGCAGCTCGTCGACCGCGAGGATCGACGTGGCCGTGGACTGCTCCGTGCGGTCGGGGACGGTGGTCGTCATGGTCATGCCCGCTTTCCGGAGGACCAGGGCGCGATGAGGCGCCCGATCAGTCCGACGATGCCGTAGCCGAGGAGCGCGACGCCCGCGCAGAGGAGGAAGAGCGCCCAGACGCGGGGCGAGTTCAGCGAGACCTGCGCCGCGACCAGGATCGGGCCCACGCCCGTCTCGATCTTGCCGAAGTACTCGCCGAGGATCGCGCCGAGGAAGGCCGCGGGCACCGCGATCTGCAGCGCCGACAGGATGTTGGGCAGCGCCGCGATCAGACGGACCTTGCGCAGCTGGGTGAACCGCGAGCCCCCGTAGACCGTGACGACGTCGAGCGCCGCCTTGTCGGCCGCCTTCAGCCCGAGCAGGCTGCCGACGACCGTTGTGAAGAACACCGAGAGGCCGGCCAGGAAGATCGCCGTCGCGCTCGCCTTCCCGGGAGCGTCCGCACCGCCGAGGATCAGCAGCACGATCGCTCCGATGGCGACGATCGGCACGCAGTAGGTGATGACCGCGAGCTGCGAGACGACCCCCTCCAGCCAGGGCAGGACCAGCACGAGCGCCGAGAGCACGAGCGCAAGGAGGTTGCCCCAGAAGTAGCCGACGGCCGCCTCGCCGATCGTGACGGAGAAGTTGCGCCAGTAGAAGCCGGCGCCGTCCTCCATCGCGGTCTGCACGACCTGCACGGGAGTGGGGACGGGCGCGTAGGTCGCGGCGCCGGTGGGCGCGGTGACGAGCGCCACGATCCACCAGACGGCGACGATCGCGGCGACGCCGATCAGCCCGGTGAGCCACGGAGGCAGGGACAGGGCGCGGCGCGGGGCCGCGGGGAGCGTGGTGGCCACGATGCCTCCTAGACGCGGTCGTCCGCGGCCGCGCCGCCGTCGCCGAACAGCAGCTCGGAGGCCTGGTCGACGTAGGCGTGGAACTCGGGGGTGCGCTGCATCTCGGGGGTGCGCGGGCGGGGGAGGTCGATGTCGATGATCTCCTTCACCCGTCCCGGGCGCGGGCTCATCACCGCGACGCGGTCCGAGAGGAAGATCGCCTCCGAGATGCCGTGCGTGACGAGGAGCGTCGTGGCGGGCTTCTCGGTCCAGATCCGCAGCAGCTCGAGGTTGAGCTTCTGCCGCGTCATGTCGTCGAGGGCGCCGAACGGCTCGTCGAGCAGCAGGACCTCGGGCTTGAGGATCAGGCACCGGGCGATCGACACGCGCTGGCGCATGCCGCCGGAGAGCTGGGCCGGCTTGGCCTTCTCGAAGCCGCGGAGGCCGACGAGGTCGATCAGCTCGTCGATGTAGGACTGGTCGACGCTCTTGCCCGCGATCTCGAACGGCAGGCGGATGTTCGCCATGACGCTGCGCCATGGCAGGAGCGCGTGGTCCTGGAAGGCGATGCCGAGCTTGTTGTCGCGGCGCAGCTCCTGGGGGGTCCGGCCGTCGACCCGGATGGAGCCGGACGTCGGCTCCTCCAGCCCCGCGAGGATGCGCAGGATGGTCGACTTGCCGCACCCCGACGGGCCGAGCAGGGCGAGGAAGCTGCCCTGGTCGGTGTGGAGGTCGGTGTCCTGCAGCGCCGCGACGCTGCGCGAGCCCATCCGGAACGTCTTCGACAGGCCGTGGATCTGGATGCCGGTGCCGCCGGCACCCTGGTCGCGCAGGGTGCCGGCGTCGGTCGTGTCGGTCACGAGTGGTGCCCTTCGTGGATCAGGATCAGGCCGCGTACTTCATCAGCTCGGGGTTCTCCTCGTAGACCTCGTCGAGGAGGGTCAGATCGAAGAGGTCCTCGGCCGTGACGTCGATCCCGGCGCCCGCGAGGGACGCGATGGTCTCGGACTGCAGCGTCTCGGAGATGGTGAAGAGGCCGTTCGAGACCGTCTCGTCCGAGACGACCAGCTCCTCGGCCTGGATGGTGGCGCCCTTCTTGGAGGACTCCTCGTTGAGGCCGAGGTCCTTGCCGTAGTTCTCGACGGCGAGCATCGCGCCCGCCTCCGGGTCGTTGACGGCGTCGGTCCAGCCCTTGATCTCGGCGACGAGGAACGCCTTCAGAGCGTCGCGCTTCTCGGCGATCGCCTGCTCCGACACTGAGAAGGTCTCGGCGACGAAGGGGAGGCCGTTGTCGGCGAAGGGCAGGTTGACGACCTCGTAGCCCTCGCCGGCGACCGTGATGGCCTCGTTCGTCAGGTAGGCGATGAAGCCGTCGACGGTGCCGTTGACGAGGACGGAGGGGTCGTACTCGACGGGGACGACCGTGAGGTCGGACTCGGAGAGGCCGTTCGCGGCGAGCAGCGCCTGGAACAGGGAGGTGTTCGAGGCCTGGACGCCGATCTTCTTCCCGGCGAGGTCGGCCGGAGTGGCGATGTTCCCGGCGGTCTTGATCGAGAGGACCGTGAAGGGGTTCTTCTGGTAGGTCGCGCCGATGATCTTGAGCGGGGCCTCCTGCTGGGCGATCGCGGTGCCGATCGAGACGGCGTCGCTGAGCGCGACGTCCGCGCTGCCCGAGAGGAGCTCGGCCACGCCCGTCGAGGGGCCGGGGGTGAGCGTCACTCCTGCCAGGCCGGCCTCGGTGAAGTAGCCCTTCGAGTCGGCGAAGAACTCGCCCGCGAACTCCTCGTTCTTGATCCAGGAGAGCTGGACCTTGAGGGTGCCGAGGTCGCCGCCGTCCGCGGCGGACGCGCCGGAGGAGTCGGAGGCGCAGGATGCGAGGACGGAGGCGCCGCCGATCGCGAGGCCGGCGACACCCGCCAGGCGGAGGAGGCTGCGGCGGTCGAAGGCCGGGAGGGAGCGGAGGGGCGACAGGGTCAAGGGGACTCCTCGGGTGGGGATCGTCAGGGCTGCTGCGGTGAGGTGCGCGGGGTCGCGACGGGGTGCCCGTGCAGGCGCGCCAAGCCGCGCCGATCGGGTGCCTCGACGCTATCCGGGGGAGATTTCTCGGGTGTGTCCGCAGATTTCGCGGGTATTAAGGCTCTCACGGATCCGACAAGGATCCGACCAGATCGGCATGATCCCCTGACGGATCGGCTGAGACCCTGTTCAGGCCCGACAGGACGGCCCCGGCCCCTCCCGCGGGCGCGGCTCAGCGCGGGCAGCCGGCGTCGCTCACCCGGCGCCGCCGGCGCGGATCAGCCGAGGTCCTTGAAGGAGAGGTCGGCGGCGGAGGCGGCATCGCGCGGAACGAGAGCGAAGCGGGTGAAGCCCGCGGCGGCCGCGCGGTCCAGCAGCGGGGTGAGGTTCTTCGCCCGGCGCTCGAGGCGCACGCGCGAGCCCCGGGCGATCAGCTCCTGCTTGAGCGCGAGCAGCAGCTCGGGCGCCGCGTCCCGCTCGTGGACGAGGACGACGGCGTCGGGACGCTCGACGACGGCACCGCCGATCAGCTCGACGATCCGCTCGAAGCCGATCGAGAAGCCGCAGGCCGGCACGTCCTGACCGAGGAAGCGGCCGATCATCCCGTCGTACCGCCCGCCTCCGCCGACCGAGGAGCCCGAGGACGGGTGCGCGATCTCGAAGATCGTGCCGGTGTAGTAGCCCATGCCCCGCACGAGCGTCGGGTCGAAGCGGAGCGAGACGCCGGCGGGGAGCGAGCGCAGCGACCGGGCCAGGGTCTCGAGCGCGAGCACCGCCTCCGGGTCGATGCCCTCGGGCAGCACGTCGAGGATCGCGGACTGCTCGAGCGCCACTCCCCCGGCGGCGACCGCCTCCTCGATCCGCGCGAGGTATCCCCCGAGGACCGCGGCCGCGTCCGGCCCGTCGGCCTCGAGCTCGGCGACGACCCCGGTGGCGCCGATCTTGTCGAGCTTGTCGATCGAGATCAGCGCCGGGCCGAAGCGCTCGGGGGCGAAGCCGCAGTGCTCGAGGATTCCGGTGAGGATGCGGCGGTCGTTGATCCGGATGGTGCAGTCCTCGAGGCCCAGCGCGTCGAGCGCCGCGGCGGTCGCCGTGATGAGCTCGACCTCGGCCAGCTGCCCGGGCTCGCCGATGATGTCGATGTCGCACTGCACGAACTGGCGGTACCGCCCCTTCTGAGGGCGCTCGGCGCGCCACACCGGCGCGATCTGCACCGAGCGGAAGACGGCCGGCAGCTCGGCGCGGTGCGAGGCGTAGAAGCGGGCGAGAGGCACCGTGAGGTCGAAGCGCAGGCCGAGGTCGGCGAGGGCGGACGCGTCGTCGACCGCCGCCAGGTCGTCGCGGGTGAGCCCGCGGCGCAGGACGCTGAAGGCGAGCTTCTCGTTGTCGCCGCCGAGCCCGGAGTGGAGGCGGTCGAAGTCCTCGACCACGGGCGTCTCGATCTCGTCGAACCCGTGGGAGGCGTACACGCGGCGGATGACGCCGAGCGCGTGCTCGCGCTTCGCCTTGTCGGCGGGGAGGAAGTCGCGCATGCCGCGGGGCGGGGTGATCGGGGAGGCCATGACGGCGATTCTCCCAGATCGGCCGGGGCGGGCCGGCGGGCGCCTCAGTCCGCGCGCCGCTCCTGCTCCACCGCGCGGATCTCGTCCTGCAGGTCGCGCGTCGCCGTGCGGAGCGCGCGCTCGGCGTCGAGCCCCTGGGCGCGGGCGGAGGCGACGATGGCCAGCAGCAGCGGGCCGAGGTCCTCCTCCGACTCGATGGGAAGCGGGCCCTGGCCGGCGTCCACGACGCCCAGCGAGGTCGCCTTGCCGATCACCTTGTCGGCGAGCGCGAGAGCCGGCATGCCCTGCGGGATCCCGTCGAGCACGCTGGTGCGGTGCGGCTTCTCGGTGCGCTTGAGCTCGTCCCACACCGCGATGACGTCGTCGGCCGTCTCGGCCGTGGCGTCGCCGAAGACGTGCGGGTGGCGGCCGATCATCTTGGCGTTCATGTGCGCCGCGACGTCCTCGATGGTGAAGGGCTCGGCGCTCTCGGCCGCCAGGTCGGCGTGGAAGAGCACCTGGTAGAGGACGTCGCCGAGCTCCTCGATCAGGTCGGCCCGGTCCCCCGCCTCGATGGCGTCGACGAGCTCGTGCGACTCCTCGATCAGGTAGCGCACGAGCGACTCGTGGGTCTGCTCGGCGTCCCACGGGCAGCCGCCCGGGGCGCGGAGGACGTGGACGGTGCGGATGAGCTCGTCGAGCCGGGGATGCGCGGTCACCCCGCCATCCTCGCATCCGGTCCGGCCGCCGCCGCGGACATCCGGGCGGCGCGGGCGCCCGGGAGCCTCAGGCCCGCGCGAGACGCCGCCGCGCGACGAGGAGGCAGCCGCCGGCGACGAGCGGCACCGCGGCGAGGAGACCGGGCGACGCCGCGACGGACACCGCGGTCGAGGCGCTGACCAGTGCACCCGCCAGGTTCCAGAGGACCACCGCGACTCCCGCGCCGTCCCCGATCGGGAGCGGCACCGGGCTGAGCAGCTGCGGCGGCAGCGGACCCCGGGTCGCATCCATCGCCCGCGCGGCGACGGCGGCGACGGCGGTCGCGGCGGCCACCGGCACCGCCGCGCCCGGGAGCAGCAGCGAGGCGGCGAGGGCGCCGAGCACCGCGACTCCGACCGCGAGCACCAGAGGGAGCACGGCGTGCAGGAGGAGCAGCTCGAACGGACCGGGGGCGAGGAGCGCCGGCTGCCCCGCTGTCGCGGCGGCGTGGCGGAAGCCGTCGCTCCAGACGCCGGCGCCGAGGTAGGCGAGCACGCCCGCCGCGGCGGCCGGGAGTGCGAGGAGGGAGGACGGCACGACCGCGGCGAGCACGGCGGCGGCGCCGGCAACGGCCAGGGCGACGACCGCGACCGCTGAGCGGCCGGGAGTGCGCAGCGCGCCGATCGCGTCGCGCACCGGCACCGCGAGGGCGAACGGGGAGAGGCGGACCGCTCGGAGCCCCCGCCCGATCGCCGGGAGGGCGCGGTACCCGTCGAGCGACTCGGCGAGGTCGCCCGTCGCTCCGAGCCGGGTGGTCGCCGACCACTGCCGGGCCTGGGCGAGGAGGCGAGGCCCGCGCGCGGCGTCGAGCAGCCGGGGCGCCGCGGCCAGGAGGACCGCGGCCGACGCGAGCAGCACGGTCGCGGCGCGCACCTCCTCCGCTCCGCTCACGGCTGAGGCGAGGAGGCCGCCCGGCGTGGGCGCACCGGGCAGGAGGGCCCCGAGGACCGCGAGGGAGGCGAGGAGGCCCGCCGCGAGCGCGGGGAGGCGCGAGGGCAGGCACTGACCGGCGAGCCAGGCGACGGCGAGGAGGCCGGCGAACGCGGCACCGCCGGCGACGGCCGCGAGGAGCGGCGCGGAGGCGGCGAGGGCGAGGAGCGACGCGCCGGCGGAGCAGCCCGCCACGAGACCGGCCGACGCCCGGACCACGGGTCGGCGGAGCACCGACCAGCGGCGCAGATCGGTCGCGAGCAGCACGGCCGTGGTGTGCGGCTCGCCCACCGCGGGTCCGCGCACCCGGCCCAGGAGCACGGCGGCGGGCAGGGCGAGACCCGCGGCGAGGGCGATCAGCGGCTCCGGCGCGGCTCCCGCCTCGGCGGCGAGGAGCGCGAGGGCCCGGGCGAGAGGGAGGACGACGACGAGGACGGTCATCGCGGCGAGGTAGCCCACGTAGGCGCGCGGACTCGGCGGAGCCGCGGCGCGGTGCCGGTGCAGAGCCCGCACCTCGGCGACGCGGGCCCCCTCCGCGCGCGTCACGCCCGCTCCAGCTCGACGACCCGCGCGCCCAGACCCTCGATCAGCACAGGGCTGTGGGTCGCGACGACGAGCGCCCGGGACGCGGCTGCGCGCCGCAGGACCTCCGCGACCAGCGGCACCCGCTCGACGTCGAGCCGCTGCTCCGGCTCGTCGAGCAGCAGCACCGCGGAGGGACGGGCCAGCACGAGCGCGAGGGAGAACAGCTGCGTCTGCCCGGAGGAGAGCTCGTGCGGGAAGCGGCGGGCGAGCGGAGCGAGCGCGAGCGCGTCGAGACCAGCTGCGGCCTCGCGGCGGGCGTCGGCGACCGGCTCGCCCCACGAGACGGCGACCATCGCGAGGTGCTCCTCGAGGGTCAGGTCCCGCTCGAAGGGCGGAGTGCCGATCAGGGCGGCGACGGCGCGGCGGTGGGCGGCGGAGCGCTCCTCCGGGGCGCGCCCGGCCACCGCCACGACTCCCTCGCTCGGAGCGGTGAGGCCGGCGATCACCCGCAGGAGCGTGGTCTTGCCGGTGCCGTTGCGGCCCGTCACCGCGACGCGCTCCCCCGCCTCCACCCCGAGCGAGCACGGGGCGAGCAGCTCGACGCCCGAGGCGCGCACCGCGACCCCGCGGACGGCGACCAGCGGGCCGGCGAGCGGCTCCGGCTCTCGGGGACGTCGGGCGGCGAGGAGCGGCATGCCCTCCATCCTGCCAGCGGGCCCTCCCGCAGCGGTTACGGCCTCCGGAGCAGGGCGGCGCGCCACCGGGGAGCGCCGCCCCGAGGACCTCAGACGGTGACAGGCTCCGGGAACAGCGCGTCCAGGAGCGACGCCACCCACTGGATGAGCGCCCGGTCGCCGAGCGGGACGCCGTCGAGCACGGGCATCGGCACGACGACCGCGTCGGCCTGCTGCAGGTACTTCGCGGTCGGGTACATCCGGCGCAGGCGCACCTGGATCGAGTCGGGCAGATGAGCGGGAGCCACGCGGACGTTCGAGCCCATCGCGACCACGTCGCTCAGGCCCGCCTTCTGTGCGCGCATCCGCAGCCGCGACACCAGGATGAGGTTCTCGACCGCCTCGGGCAGCTCGCCGTAGCGGTCGGTCAGCTCCTCGACCACGAGGTCGATGCTCCCCTCCTTCGCCGTCGGCGACGACGCGGCCGACAGCTTCTGGTACGCCTCCAGGCGCAGCCGCTCGCTGTCGACGTACTCCTCCGGGATGCGCGCGTCGACGGGCAGCTCGAGCCGCAGCTCCGTCTGCCCCTCGGCGACCTCGCCGCGGAAGGTGTCGACGGCCTCGCCGATCATCCGCAGGTAGAGGTCGAATCCCACGCCCTGGATGTGCCCGGACTGCTCGCCGCCGAGGAGGTTGCCCGCACCGCGGATCTCGAGGTCCTTCAGCGCGATCTGCATGCCGCCGCCGAGGTCCGAGTTGGCGGCCAGGGTCTGCAGCCGGTCGTGCGCGGTCTCGCTCAGCGGCTTCGTCTCGTCGTAGAGGAGGTAGGCGTAGGCGCGCTCGCGGCCGCGGCCGACCCGCCCGCGCAGCTGGTGCAGCTGCGAGAGACCGTACTTGTCGGCGCGGTCGACGATCAGCGTGTTGGCGTTCGGGATGTCGAGGCCGGTCTCGACGATCGTCGTCGACACCAGGACGTCGAACTTGCGCTCCCAGAAGTCGACGATGATCCGCTCGAGCTGCGACTCGCTGAGCTTGCCGTGCGCGACCGCGATCCGCGCCTCGGGCACCAGCTCGGCGAGCTGCGAGGCGACGCGGTTGATCGTCGAGACGCGGTTGTGCACGAAGAACACCTGGCCCTCGCGCAGGAGCTCCCGGCGGATCGCGGCCGACACCTGCTTCTCGGAGTAGGGGCCGACGAAGGTGAGGATCGGGTGGCGCTCCTCCGGCGGGGTCGCGAGGGTCGACATCTCGCGGATGCCGGTCACCGCCATCTCGAGCGTCCGCGGGATGGGCGTGGCGCTCATCGAGAGGATGTCGACGTTCTTCTTCAGCGCCTTGAGCTTGTCCTTGTGCTCGACGCCGAAGCGCTGCTCCTCGTCGATCACGAGCAGGCCGAGGTCCTTGAAGACGATGTTGTCGCTGAGGAGCCGGTGGGTCGCGATGACCATGTCGACGGTGCCGTCGGCCAGGCCCTCGATCGTCTCCTTCGACTCCTTCGCACTCTGGAACCGGCTGAGCGCCCGCAGGTGGACGGGGAAGCCGGCGAAGCGCTCCTGGAACGTCTCGAGGTGCTGGCGGACGAGCAGCGTGGTCGGCACGAGCATCGCGACCTGCTTGCCGTCCTGGATCGCCTTGAACGCGGCGCGCACGGCGACCTCGGTCTTGCCGAAGCCGACGTCGCCCGAGAGCAGGCGGTCCATCGGGATCGGCCGCTCCATGTCGGCCTTGACCTCGTCGATGACGGTGAGCTGGTCGGGGGTCTCGGCGAACGGGAACGCCTCCTCCAGCTCGCGCTGCCAGGGGGTGTCCGGCGGGAACGCGTGCCCGCGGGAGGCCATCCGGGCGGAGTAGAGCTTCACGAGCTCGACCGCGATGTCGCGGACCGCGCGGCGGGCCTTGCTCTTGGCCTGCGCCCAGTCGCTCCCGCCCATCTTGCTCAGCGCCGGAGCCTCGCCGCCGACGTAGCGGGAGAGCAGGTCGAGCTGGTCCGTGGGGACGAGCAGCTTGTCGCCGGGGAAGCCGCGCTTGCTGGGGGCGTACTCGAGCACCAGGTACTCGCGGCGGGTCTTGATCGCGTTGCGGCCCCCGCTGGAGACCTCGCGCTGCGAGAGCTCCACGAACCGGCCGATGCCGTGCGTGGCGTGCACCACGAAGTCGCCGGGCGTGAGCTGCAGCGGGTCGACGACGTTCTTGCGACGCGACGCGAGCTTCTTCACCGCGCGGGAGTCGTAGCCGACGGTGCGGCCGTAGAACTCCGTGTCGGTGAGCAGGGCGAGCTTCGCCTCCTCCACCTCGAAGCCGTGATCGACGGAGGCCTGGACCACGTAGGCCAGACCCGGCTCGAGCCCTGCGGGGAGGTCGGCGACGATGCGGGCGGCGACCTCGTGCTCGGCGAGGACCTGGTCGGTGCGCTCGACCGTGCCGGTGCCGGGCGCGGTCAGGACCACGGTCCAGCCGTCGGCCAGGCGCGCGCGGACGTGGGCGAGGGCGCCCTCGACGCTCGCTCCGAATCCGGGGACCGGCTCGCCCTCGACGCGGACGGCGAGGATCTCGTCGATCCCG
Source organism: Rathayibacter sp. AY1C2 (assembly GCF_002931195.1). Classification (NCBI taxonomy): domain Bacteria; kingdom Bacillati; phylum Actinomycetota; class Actinomycetes; order Micrococcales; family Microbacteriaceae; genus Rathayibacter; species Rathayibacter sp. AY1C2. The sequence continues at coordinate 12,964 of NZ_PSWG01000010.1, forward strand.
AGCTCCTCCGGCAGCACCTCGGCCTCGCCCGCGGCGGGGCCCTGGCGGAACGTGCTCATCGTCCACCACGGGTGGTCGGGAGCGTCGGCGCCCGGGGCGCTGAGCTTCACGGAGTCGCGGAGCGCGCCGAGCGAGATGAACTCGCCCGAGGCGAGGTCGATGGGGGCCTCGGCGCCGGCGGTCGCCGCGCTCCAGGCCGCCTGCAGGAACTCGCGGTTCGTCTCGGCGAGGCTGATCGCCCGCGTCGCCACGCGCTCGGGGGCGAGGACAGCGACGGCCGCCCCCTCGGGCAGGTAGTGCGAGATCGGGACCAGCCGCTCCAGCAGCGCGGGGGCGAGCGACTCCATCCCCTCGACCGGGATGCCCTCGGCGATCTTGGCGAGCATCGCCGACAGGCTCGGGAACTCGTGCAGCATCTCGCGGGCCCGCTGCCGCACCGCCGGCACCAGCAGCAGCTCGCGGCTCGGCGGGAGGACCACCGAGTCGGCCTCGCCCGGGAGCGAGCGCTGATCCGCCACGGAGAAGCCGCGGATGGAGTCGACCTCGTCGCCGAAGAAGTCCACTCGGCTCGGGTGCTCGGCCACCGCGGGGAAGACGTCGAGGATGCCGCCGCGCACGGCGAACTCGCCGCGGCGCGTGACCATGTCGACCCGGGCGTAGGCCAGGTCGACCAGCTCGGCCGAGATGCGGCCGAGGTCGTAGCCGCGGGCGCCCTTCACGAGTCGGATCGGCTCGATGTCGGCGAGGTTGTCGGCGACCGGCTGCAGCGCCGCGCGCACGGAGGCGACCACCACGAGGGGCCGCTCGCCGGACCACTGCTTCATCCGCCGCAGCGCGTCCAGGCGCCGCCCCACGATCTCGGCGCTCGGGCTGAGGCGCTCGTGCGGCAGCGTCTCCCACGCGGGGAACTCGACGACGTCCGCATCCGGCAGCATGCAGCCGAGGGAGGCGCGCACGTTCTCGGAGTCGCGGCCCGTGGCCGTGACCACCAGCGCCGCCTGCGGGCGTCCCGCCTCCGCGCGCCTCTCGATCAGGCCCGCGAGCAGGGGGACCCGGAGGCCGTCGGCCACCGAGAAGTCGGCGTCCCGCACCGCGTACGCGAGAGCATCGTCGAACGTGGAGGCGCGCGACAGCGCCGAGATGATCTCGTTGAGGGGCACGGATCCAGTTTACGGCCGCCCCGCGGGCCGACCGTCGAGGGAACCCCGAACCGTCGAGGGAGCCCGGGGCTGCGGTCTCCCTCGCCGGTTCGGGGCTCCCTCGGTGGAGGGTGGGTCAGGCGCTGGTGTGGAACTTCAGCTGGGCGGCGGAGAGGCCGGAGTCGGCGATGAGCTCGACGGCGTCGGCGGCGTCCGAGACCAGGATCGGGAGCGCCTCGCGCTCCGGGCCGGCGAAGTCCTTCAGCACGAAGTCGGCGGCCTGCTGGCGGCCCGGCGGGCGGCCGATGCCGACCCGCACGCGCAGGAACTCGGCTCCTCCGGTCGCCGCGAGGATGTCGCGGATGCCGTTGTGCCCCCCGTGACCGCCGCCCTGCTTGAGGCGCAGGGTGTCGAAGGGGATGTCGAGCTCGTCGTGCACGACGATCAGGTGCGCCGGGTCGACCGAGTAGAAGTCGAGCAGCTGCGCCGTCGGCCCGCCGGAGAGGTTCATGAAGCTGTTGGGCTTGCCCAGCACGAGCTTCGGTCCGCCCGGGCGGAGGAAGCCCTCGGCGACCACGGCGTTGGCGCGGTTGTGCCGGCGGAACGAGCCGCCGATCCGCGTCGCGAGCTCGTCGAGCACCATCTGGCCGACGTTGTGCCGGTTGCGCGCGTACTGCGCGCCCGGGTTGCCCAGTCCGACGACCAGCCAGGTGTCACCCATGTCGTTCCTCTTCCTCGGGGGCGGCGGAGGGACTCCCCCGCCGGACGCGGAACGGGCCCGCCGCGGCTGCGAGCGGGCCCGTTCCCGGGGTGGTGCGGACTACTCCGCGGTCTCGGCGACGACGTCGCCCGAGGCCGGGGTCTCGTCGTCCTCGCCCAGGTCCTGCTCGACCTCGGCGGTGACGTTGACGATGAGGATCTCGGCGTCGGTGACCAGCGTGGCGCCCTCGGGGAGCGTGACGTCGGCAGCGGTGATCTGCGTGCCGGCCTCGAGGCCCTCGACGGAGACGACGATGTTCTGCGGGATGCGCGTGGCGTCGACCTCGAGCGAGAGGGTGTTCGACTCGATCGAGACGAGGGTGCCGGGAGCGGCGTCGCCTTCGACGTGCACGGGGATGTCCACCTCGACCTTCTCGCCCTTGTTGATGACGACGAGGTCGATGTGCTCGATGATCTGGCGCACCGGGTCGCGCTGGATGTCCTTCACCAGCGTGGTCTGCGCGGCGCCCTCGATGTCGAGCTCGAGGATCGCGTTCGCCTTGCGGGTGAGCAGGAGCACCTGGTGGCCCGGGAGGGTGAGGTGCTGGGGCTCGGTGCCGTGGCCGTAGAGGACCGCGGGGATCTTGTCCTGCGCGCGGATCTTGCGGGCGGCGCCCTTGCCGAACGAGGTGCGGACCTCGACGACGACCTTGTTGGTCAGTTCAGCCATGATGTTCTCCTTGGGCGGCGCGCACGCCACCGGATCGGGTCGTGGCCTGCGGCCACGGACGGTTTGTCGACTCGAACGCATGTCAGCGTGAGGAGAAGTCCGTGGCGCCCCGTAGGGGCCTCGCCTGCTTCCACCGCGTCGATCACGGATGCACGTGCATCCCTCGCCGAAGTTCAGCTGCCGATCCTACCCGGCATCGCGGCCGCCCGCCAGCAGGCGGTCGCCGCCGGACTCGGAGCCGGACGTCCAGGCGGACCGCCTACCGTGCGGGTATGACGAGCGACGACTTCGGCTCCTACGTCGAGAAGAACGGCTTCCACCGCGACACGAACTACATCCCGACGCGGATCACCGCCGACGGCCGCGACGGGTACCCGGTGGAGGCCGGGCGCTACCGCCTCGTGGTCTCCCGCGCCTGCCCGTGGGCGAACCGCGCCGTGATCGTGCGGCGCCTGCTCGGTCTCGAGGACGCCCTCTCGATGGGCATCTGCGGGCCCACGCACGACAAGCGCAGCTGGACCTTCGACCTCGATCCGGGCGGGGTCGACCCGGTGCTGGGCATCCCCCGCCTCCAGGACGCGTTCTTCGCCCGCTTCCCCGACTACCCGCGCGGGATCACCGTCCCGGCCCTCGTGGACATCCCGAGCGGCCAGGTCGTCACCAACGACTACCCGGTGATGACGCTCGACTTCTCCACCGAGTGGACCGCGTTCCACCGCGACGGCGCCCCCGACCTCTACCCCGAGGAGCACCGCGAGGAGATCGACGAGATCGCCGAGCTGGTCTTCCACGACGTGAACAACGGCGTCTACAAGTGCGGCTTCGCCGGGTCGCAGCGCTCCTACGAGCGGGCCTACGACCGCCTCTGGGCGCGGCTGGACTGGCTGGAGGAGCGGCTGAGCACCCGCCGCTACCTGGTCGGCGACACCATCACCGAGGCGGACGTGCGGCTCTTCACGACGCTCGCCCGCTTCGACGCCGTCTACTACAGCCACTTCAAGGCCAACCGGAACCTGCTGTCGGCGATGCCCGCGCTCTGGGGCTACGCCCGCGACCTCTTCGCCACTCCGGGGTTCGGCGACACGATCGACTTCACCCACATCAAGTCGCACTACTACGAGGTGCAGCGGGACATCAATCCGACCGGCGTCGTCCCCAAGGGCCCGGACCTCTCCGGCTGGCTCGTCCCCTCGCGCCGCGAGGAGCTCGGCGGCCGCCCGTTCGGCGACGGCACTCCCCCGCCGCCGCCGATCCCGTCGGAGCGCGTCCCCCTCGGCCACGGCGCCTGACCGGCTCCGGTCGCGGTCGTCGCGGCGCGCGCAAGACCGTGCGCGCGCCGCACGACCGATGTGCAGCCGGGAGACGGCTCGGACCCGGGCTCCCCGGAGCGACCCGGGGCTAGCCTGGGCTCGCCCCTGAACGCGAACGTCGAGGAGAACCGTGTCTGACAAGCCCACCGCCACAGCCAACATCGGAGTCGTCGGTCTGGCGGTGATGGGCTCGAACCTCGCCCGCAACCTCGCCAGCCGCGAGGGCAACACGGTCGCGGTGTTCAACCGCTCCTACGGCCGCACCGAGACCCTCATCACGGAGCACCCGGAGGCGGGCTTCGTCGCGTCCGAGACCATCGAGGACTTCGCCGCCTCGCTCGCCACCCCGCGCACCGCGATCATCATGGTCCAGGCCGGCCGCGGCACCGACGCCGTGATCGAGCAGCTGACGAAGGTCTTCGAGCCCGGCGACATCATCGTCGACGGCGGCAACGCGCTCTTCACCGACACCATCCGCCGCGAGAAGGCCGTCCGCGAGACCGGCATCCACTTCGTCGGCACCGGCATCTCCGGCGGCGAGGAGGGCGCGCTCAAGGGCCCGTCGATCATGCCCGGCGGCTCGGTCGAGTCCTACAGGACCCTCGGCCCGATCCTCTCGTCGATCGCCGCGGTCGCCGAGGGCGAGCCCTGCGTCACCCACATCGGCACCGACGGCGCCGGCCACTTCGTCAAGATGATCCACAACGGCATCGAGTACGCCGACATGCAGCTCATCGCCGAGGCGTACGACCTGCTCCGCACCGTCGGCGGACACGAGCCCGCCGCCATCGCCGAGGTCTTCGACGCCTGGAACAAGGGCGACCTCGAGTCGTACCTCATCGAGATCACCGCCGAGGTGCTCCGCCAGGTCGACGCCGACACCGGCAACCCCTTCATCGACGTCGTCCTCGACCAGGCCGGCTCGAAGGGCACCGGCGTCTGGACCGTGCAGAACGCGCTCGACCTCGGCGTCCCCGTCGGCGGCATCGCCGAGGCCGTCTTCGCCCGCGCCGTGTCCTCCCACCCCGAGCAGCGCGAGGCCGTGCAGGCCCGCGTCACCTCGCGCCCGACCCCGGTCGAGAAGTACGAGGGCTTCGAGGACGACGTGCGCGCCGCGCTCTACGCCTCCAAGGTCGTCGCCTACTCGCAGGGCTTCGACGCGATCATCGCCGGAGCCGAGAAGTACGGCTGGGAGATCGACAAGGGAGCGGTCGCCAAGATCTGGCGGGCGGGCTGCATCATCCGCGCCCAGTTCCTCAACCGCATCGTCGACGCCTACGACGAGAACGCCGGCATCACGACCCTCCTCGAGGACCCGTACTTCGCCGAGGCCGTCGCCAACGGCGAGGCCGCCTGGCGCCGCATCGTCTCGACCGCCGCGCTCTCGGGCGTGCCGATCCCCGGCTTCGGCGCCGCGCTGTCGTACTACGACTCGCTCGCCTCCAAGCGCCTCCCGGCCGCTCTCGTGCAGGGCCAGCGCGACTTCTTCGGAGCGCACACCTACAAGCGCGTCGACAAGGAGGGCACCTTCCACACGCTGTGGTCGGGTGACCGCACCGAGGTCGAGCAGGACCCCTCCACGCACTGACCTGCGTCGCACGAGGAAGGCGCCCCCGCCCGCAGGACCCACGGATCCTCGGGCGGGGGCGCCTTCCTCGTCGCGGAGGGAGCTCCCCCGTCGTCAGCGGAGCCGGGCGGTGGCGTCCGGCTCCCCGAGCGGGCGCTCGACGCCCGGGCCGGCTGACCCCTCAGGTCCGGAACGCCCGCGCGATCAGGAGCGCCGCCAGGAGCACCGCTGCGGCGGCCGCCGTGGCCGCCGGGAGGGCGAGCAGGAGCAGCAGCGAGACCGCGGCCGACGCGAGGGCGGGCCCGCTCGCCCCGGCCGCTCCGTGGTCGAGGCGCCGCACGATGGTCGCCACCAGCAGGGCGGCCACGGCGAAGGCGAGCAGCGCGTCGGCGTCGAGGATCACGACCGCGAGCACGGCGACCAGGCAGAGGACGAGCTGGGCCGCCGCCGGCACGCCGGTCCTGCGGTTCCTGGTGGCGAGCACCGCCGGGATCTCCCCCGCGCCGGCGAGACGGACGAGGGCGCGCGCGTCCCTCCTCCCGAGGTCGAGGAGCGCGAGCAGGACCGCGATCACCGCGGCGGCCCCGACGAGCCCGGACGCAGGCGTGCCCCGGGTGACAGCGCTCAGGGGGGTCTCCGAGGACGCGAGGACCTCGGGACCGGCCGCCAGGAGCAGACCGGCACCGAGCGCGGCGGCGGCCGCCGTGGCGATCCCGATGCGCAGCAGGGCGGGGCGGAGAGCCGTCACCGCGCCGGAGCGGAAGGTCGGCAGGAGGATCAGGAGCAGCGCCGCGGCGGTGCCGGCTCCCAGCGGCCCTCCGTCGCGCAGCGGGTCGAGCGGCGCGGGGTCCGGAGGGGACACCAGCACAATCACGGCGGCGGCGGCCAGCAGGACGACGACCGCACCGACGAGGAGCAGGACCGGGCGAGCGGGGAGGCGCCCGCCGCGCAGGCCGAAGAGCGCGACGGCCACGAGCAGCAGGACGGCCAGGGGCCGGGCCGCTCCCCCGAGGACCGACTGGGCCGCGGTCAGGGCCAGCGCGGCCGAGGCGAAGGCGCGCCCGACGATCCCGAGCCACTCGGAGGAGGGGCCGTCGTGGACGGTGCGCCCGGCATCGGCGACGGCGCCCAGGGCCGCGGCGGCCGCAGCGACGGCGAGCCCGAGGAGCAGCCACCAGCCCGCTGCGGCGGCGGCCGGCGACCAGACCAGGAAGACCGCCGCCAGGGCGAGGGTCGCATCCGAACGCTGGGGCACGGCCTCACCCTAGGCGGTGGAGCCGGGGCGGGACCCGGGTGCGCTGTGCAGGGCACACCCGGGGCGCGGGGTCCTACGCGTCGCCGTCGAACATCGACGTCACGGAGCCGTCGTCGAAGACCTCGTGGATGGCGCGGGCCAGCAGCGGAGCGATGGGCAGGATCGTCAGGCGGTCCCAGGTCTTCTCCGGCGGCAGCGGCAGGGTGTCGGTGACGACGACCGAGTCGATGAATTCGGAGCTCAGGAGCTCGACCGCCGGGTCCGAGAAGACGGCGTGGGTCGCCGCGACGACCACGCCGATCGCGCCCGCCTTCTTCAGCGCCTCGGCCGCCTTCGCGATGGTGCGCCCGGTGTCGATGAGGTCGTCGACGAGGAGGCAGACGCGGCCCTTCACCTCGCCGACGATCTCGTGGACGGAGACCTGGTTGGCGACCTTCGGGTCGCGGCGCTTGTGGATGATCGCCAGCGGGACGCCGAGCTTGTCGCTCCAGATGTCGGCGACGCGGACGCGGCCCATGTCGGGCGAGACGATGGTGAGGGTCGAGGGGTCGAGCTTCTCGCGGAAGTGCTCGAGCAGCACCGGCATTGCGAAGAGGTGGTCGACGGGGCCGTCGAAGAAGCCCTGGATCTGCGCCGCGTGCAGGTCGACCGACATGATCCGGTCGGCTCCCGCCGCCTTGAAGAGGTCCGCGACGAGGCGGGCCGAGATCGGCTCGCGGCCGCGGCCCTTCTTGTCCTGGCGCGCGTAGGGGTAGAAGGGGGCGACCACGGTGATCCGCTTGGCGGAGGCGCGCTTGAGCGCGTCGACCATGATCAGCTGCTCCATCAGCCACTCGTTGATCGGGGACGTGTGCGACTGGAGGACGAACACGTCGCCTCCGCGGACCGACTCGCCGTAGCGGACGTAGAGCTCGCCGTTGGCGAAGGTGCGCCCCTCGGTCGTGACGAGCTCGGTCCCGAGCTCGTCGGCGACCGCCTCCGCCAGTGCCGGATGCGCCCTCCCCGAGACGAGGACCAGGCTCTTCTTGTTGCTGGCGGTGATGCCGGTCACTGTGCTCCGCTTCCTCCGGTGGGCGCCTGGTCGGATCCGGTGGGATCCGACGCCAGGGCCGCCTCGGCGGCGTCGGCCGCTGCGGTGCCCGGACGGTGGGTCTGCACCCACCCGGCCATGTTGCGCTGCGGAGCGACGGTGATCCCGAGGGCTCCGGCGGGGATGTCCTTGCGGATGACCGTGCCGGCGCCCGTGTACGCTCCGTCACCGATTCTAACGGGGGCGACGAAGACGTTGTGCGACCCCGCACGCACGTGCGAGCCCACCACGGAGGACGCCTTGCTCACCCCGTCGTAGTTGGCGAAGATCGAGCCGGCGCCGATGTTCGACTCCTCGCCGATGACCGCGTCACCGACGTAGGAGAGGTGCGGGACCTTCGATCCCTCGCCGATGACGGCGTTCTTGGTCTCGACGTAGGTGCCGATCTTGCCGCGGGCGCCGAGCACGGTGCCGGGGCGGAGGAACGAGAACGGGCCGACCTGGGCCTTCGCGCCGATCACGGCGAGCGTGGCGTCGGAGCGCTTCACGACCGCGTCCTCGCCGACCTCGCAGGAGTCGAGCGTGGTGTCCGGGCCGATGACCGCACCGGTGGCGATGACGGTCGGCCCCTTGATCTGCGTGCCCGGGAGGATCTCGACGTCCGGGGCGAGGACCGCGTCCACGTCGATCCAGGTCGTCGCCGGGTCCTGGATCGTGACGCCCTCGAGCTGCCAGCGGCGCACGATGCGCGCGTTGAGCTCGAGCGCCGCGGCGGCGAGCTGGGCGCGGTCGTTGATCCCGGCCACGAGCCAGCGGTCCTGCACAGGGACGGCCTCGATCGCGCGGCCGGCGGCCTTGAGCGCGGCGGCGGCGTCGGTGAGGTACTTCTCCCGCTGAGCGTTCTCGGTGCCGATCGCGCCGATGACCGAGCGGAGCGCGGCGGCGTCGAAGGCGTAGACGCCGGCGTTGATCTCGGTGAGGTCGAGCTCGTCGGGGCTGGCGTCCTTCTGCTCCACGATGGAGGCGAAGGCGCCGTCGCCGCCGCGGACGATACGGCCGAAGCCGGTCGGGTCCTCGAGCACGCAGGAGAGCATGGTGAGCGCGTTCGCCGCGGCGAGGTGCTCGTCGAGCAGGCGGCGGAGGGTCGGCGCGTCCAGCAGCGGGACGTCGGCGCTCAGCACGACGACCGTGCCGGCGAAGGACTCCGGGAGCGCCGCGAGGCCCTGCTCGACCGCGCGGCCGGTGCCGGGCGTCTCGTCCTGGTCCACCACCAGTGCGGAGGGGGTGTGCTCGAGGACGGCCTCGGCGACCCGGTCGCGCTCGTGGCGCACCACGGTGACGACGTGCGCCGCGTCGAGCGAGGCGGCCGTGTCGAGCACGTGCCCGAGCAGCGGCCTCCCGGCGAGGCGGTGCAGGACCTTCGGGGTGCGGGACTTCATGCGGGTGCCCTGGCCTGCCGCCAGGATCACGACGGCGAGCGTATTGTCTGCCATGTTCTTCGCGTTCTCCTCCGTGAGCGCACCGTCCTGGTGCCGCTCCGCCACCAGGATTCGAACCTGGACCGGACAGCTCCAAAGGCTGCCGTGCTGCCGTTACACCATGGCGGACCGCGCGATCGCGCGCCGTCCATCCTGCCACCTCGCGGCGCAGTCCTTCTTCGGTCGGCATACGCCGCATCCTCATAGCAACGCAAACCATTCGATCTGACTGCTACATTTCCCTTCAACGACACTAGCTTCAACTATAGATGGGTGACTTATCTTGCTACGAGTGTTCATAACATCTGGAGTGATTGGGCTATCTAGCCTAGGGCTTTTCTTCCTCGTTGCCGATTTTGAACTGCTAGAAAGCCGCGCGCCCTGGACGTGGTTAGTGCTTCTACTGCTGACTGGTGCCGTAATTGCCGATCTGGTCATGGGACTTCAACGAGCGAGGGAACGTGGAGTGCACAAGTTCTCAAAACGGAATCAGCAGAATCGCATTCGAAAGTACATGAAGCGGCTGATTGAAGCCTCGAGCAGTTGCCTGATAGTTTCCCGAGATCTTTCATGGGTAGATGATAGTGTCGAGGAAGTACTTGCAATAAAAGCGCGGTCAAGGAGTCTTACCCTAGTAATAGGTCGCGAAACCGCACTCACTAATCGATTAAAAACTCTTGGGGCAAAAATTAGTCATTATGGAATGGAAGGTATCTCCCTAACGACTCGCTTTACCATCGTTAATCCAGACACTAATCACGTGAAAATCGCCATCGGAACATCACAGGACGATACGCATGTAATCAGAGAGTTCCGACCAAGCGATACCATCCCTTTTCAGTTGGCTAAGGACCTCGCGGCCGTGCTTAGACACGTGACGAAAAGCAATTAATACCATGAGCGAATTCACTATCAATCGAGTCACGAAGCAAGACGAGCTAACACGAGAGTGGGACCGAATTGCCGCCATCAGACACGCGCAACAGATCAGCGGCAAAGATACGAGTTTTAATGCGGTCCTTAAACCAGCTATATTGCAACGAATCGGTACCGCGCAGTCCGTGCTGGATGCTGGTTGCGGAACCGGCATCCTGACCAACGACATCGCATCACTCCCCGGAGTAGTTGTCACCGGAGTCGATCCGAGTCCTGTTTCTATCGAATTAGCGAGACGCTTCTCAAATAACTCTGCAACAGAAACTCACGTCTCGACATTGGAAAATTGGTCCCGAAGATATGACGGCACTTCATACGATCTGATCACCGCAAATATGGTTCTCATGGACACACTTGACCTCTCATCTTTTCTTATATCTGCCAGACACCTTCTCAAGCGAGGAGGTCGCCTCGTCGCGACTGTTGTCCATCCGAATTTCTGGCCACGCTACTGGGGCTACGAGGATTTGCCGGACTTTGATTACCTCAAAACCTCCGCAATAACAGGAAGGTTCAAGATTGGCCAGCAAACGACCAACCTCTCGACAACCCATATTCATCGCCCACTTGCAGATTACGTGCGAAGCATAACGTCTGCCGGTTTCGCCTTAAAGGAAGTTACTGAAATGTACGGGGCCGAGCGCCGGTTGCCTTTCGAAAAGCGGTATCCGCGTTTCTTGCTTCTGGAAGCATTTACCAATGGATAAAAGACTGACGTTGCATGGTCACTTCTGGAGGACTCCGGCAAACTTGGCGGTGGGAAACAGTGAGTGCGAATGACGAGGTCGACGGGATCGTCGACGCCTGGGTCCGGGAGCGGCCCGATCTCGACTTCACGCCGCTCCAGGTCTTCTCGCGGATGCGCCGGCTGGCCAAGCAGCTCGAGCGCGCGCGCGGCAGCGCCTTCGGCCGGTCGGAGCTCGAGACGTGGGAGTTCGACGTGCTCTCGGCCCTGCGGCGCGCGGGCGCGCCCTACCGGATGAGCCCCAAGCAGCTCCTCCAGGCGACCATGGTCACCAGCGGCACCATGACCAACCGCATCGACCGGCTGGTCGAGCGCGACCTGGTCGAGCGCCTCGACGACCCGAACGACGGGCGCGGGGTGCTGGTGCAGATGACGCCGTCGGGGCTCGCCCGGGTCGACGCGGCGATCACCCGCCTGGTCGACGCGGAGCAGGAGCTGCTCGGCGCGCTCACCCACGCCCAGCAGGAGCGGCTGGCGCAGCTCCTCCGGAAGCTCTCCCTCGACTTCGGCTGAGCCGGTCGGCCCGGGCCCGCGACAGCGTCCCGCCCACGCGGTACGGGACAGCTGCCGGTGCCGCGGAGGAGACCGGCGTCAGCCCTCGAGCTGCTCCGAGAGCTCCAGCCAGCGCAGCTCGAGCTCGGCCGTCTCGTCCTCGTAGGCTCGGAGCGAGGCGTTGAGCGCCAGGATCCCGTCGTAGTCGTCCTGGTCGTGCGTCGCCATCTTCTCGTGCACGGTCTTCGTCAGCTGCGTGAGCTTGTGCAGGCGCCGGTCGATCGCCGACACCTCCTTCTCAGCGGTGCGGCGCTCGGCCCCCGCGAGTCCGCTCGACGCCGGCGCGGCGGAGGAGGAGCCCGACGACGCCGCCGCGGGCGCACCCTTCTCGAGCGCGCGGCGCAGGTCGAGGTACTGCTCGACGCCGCCGGGCAGGTGGCGGAACGCGCCGTCCATCACGGCGTACTGCTGGTCGGTGACGCGCTCGAGCAGGTACCGGTCGTGCGAGACGACGAGGAGGGTGCCCGGCCAGGAGTCGAGCAGGTCCTCGATCGCGGCGAGCATGTCGGTGTCGAGGTCGTTGGTCGGCTCGTCGAGGATCAGCACGTTGGGCTCGCTGAGCAGGATGAGCAGGAGCTGGAGCCTCCGGCGCTGACCGCCCGAGAGGTCCTTCACGGGCGTCGAGAGCTGCGCGCTCGAGAAGCCGAGCCGCTCGAGCAGCTGGCCCGGGGTCATCTCCTTGCCGCCGATGGAGTAGCTGGTGCGCTGCTCCGCGATGATCTCGCGGACGGGCCGGTGCTGGACCCCGGTCAGCTCGCGCAGCTGCTGGTCGAGGATCGCGACGCGCACAGTGGTGCCGCGCTTCACCCGGCCGCTCGTCGGCTCCACGCTGCCCGCGACCAGGCCGAGGAGGGTCGACTTGCCGGCGCCGTTCACGCCGAGGATGCCGGTGCGCTCGCCGGGCGCGATCCGCCACTCGATGCGGTTGAGGACGGTCCGCTCGCCGTAGCGGACGGTGACGTCGAGCAGGTCGACGACGTCCTTGCCCAGGCGCGAGACGGCGAGCTGCGAGAGCGAGACCGAGTCGCGCACCGGGGGCTCGTCCTCGATCAGCTGGTTCGCGGCGTCGATCCGGAACTTGGGCTTGGCCGTGCGGGCGGGGGCGCCGCGCCGGAGCCAGGCGAGCTCCTTCTTCATCAGGTTCTGGCGCTTGGCCTCCATGGTCGAGGCCATCCGGTCGCGCTCCACTCGCTGCAGGATGTACGCCGCGTACCCGCCCTCGAACGGCTCGACGAGACGGTCGTGCACCTCCCAGGTGGCGGTGCAGATCTCGTCGAGGAACCACCGGTCGTGGGTGACGACCGCGAGCCCGCCCGACGACGCCGCCCAGCGGCGCTTGAGGTGCTCGGCGAGCCAGGCGATGCCCTCGACGTCGAGGTGGTTGGTGGGCTCGTCGAGGAAGACGACGTCCCAGTCGCCGACGAGCAGCTTCGCGAGGGCGACCCGGCGCCTCTGGCCGCCCGAGAGGGAGCCGACCACTCCGTCCCAGGGGACGTCGCGCAGCAGGCCCGCGATCACGTCTCGGGTGCGCGCGTCGCCCGCCCACTCGTGCTCCTGGAGCCCGCCGACGACGGCCTGGGCGACGGTGAGGTCCTCATCGACCGTGTCGGCCTGGTCGAGCATCCCGAGCGTGACGCCGCGGCGGTGCGTGACGCGGCCGCTGTCCGGCTCGATGCGCTGCGCGAGCAGGCGCAGGAGGGTCGACTTGCCGTCGCCGTTGCGTCCGACGATCCCGATGCGGTCGCCCTCCTCGATCCCCAGGGAGACGTCGTCGAAGATCACGCGTGTGGGGTACTCGAGTCGCAGCGCCTCGGCGCCCAGCAGATGTGCCATAGGGATCCAGCCTAGGCGGTGCCGCCTGAGCGGTCCGCCGCGGGTCGATCACAGTGCGGCCGGGTCGCGGCCCCCGGACCTCAGCCCGCGGGTGCCGGCTCCGAGACGGACACCGAGCGGCGGTGCAGTCCCGTGGCGCCGTCGGGGGCAGGCGGGCGCTCGACCGTGGTCTGCACCGTGCCGTCCGCGTCGGTGGCGCGCACGGTCACGACGTGGTCGCCGACCGTCGCGTCCCACTCGAGGACCCACTGGATCCACGTGTCCGCGGTGACCTGCTCGGCGAGGCGCGCCTCCTGCCAGGCGCCGCCGTCGATCTGCACCTCAACCTTCGCGATGCCGGTGTGCGGCGCCCAGGCGACTCCCGCCACGGCGACCGTCCCCGCCTCGACGGGCTGGCCCTGGCGCGGCACATCGATCCGCGACTCGATCTTGATCGGACCGCGCTCGGTCCAGCCGCGCGTCGACCAGTACGCCAGGTCCTCCGCGAAGGTCGTGACCTTCAGCTCGACGACCCACTTCGTCGCCGAGACGTAGCCGTACAGGCCGGGGACGACCATCCGGACGGGGAAGCCGTGCTCGACCGGGAGCGGCTCGCCGTTCATCCCGACGGCGAGCAGGCTCGCGCGGTCCTCGTCCTGCAGCACGTCGAGCGGGCTGGAGGCGGTGAAGCCGTCGATGCTCCGCGAGAGCACCATGTCGGCGCCGGCGGTCGGCCGGGCCCGGGCCAGCAGCTCGCGGATCGGGTAGCCCAGCCAGAGGGCGGTGCCGATCAGGTCGCCGCCGACCTCGTTGGACACGCAGGACAGGGTGACCAGGTGCTCCTCGAGCGGCAGTGCGAGCAGCTCGTCCCAGGTGATCTCGATCTCCTCCTCCACCATTCCGGTGATCATCAGCGACCAGTCGGCGGGCTCGACCGACGGCACCGAGAGCGCGGTGTCGATCCGGTAGAACGAGGAGTTGGGAGTGACGTAGGAGCTGATGCCGTCGATGTCGTCGAGCACGGCGCCGGCCGGGACGGGCGCGGCGGCCGAGGCGGGAGCCGGCAGGGACACGGCCTCGCGCACGGCCGTAACGGCGGCGGAGGCGGACGTGAGGAAGCGGGCGCCGATGCCGGCGGCGACCGCGGCGACTCCGGCGATCCCGACCAGGCGGAGGAACGACCGGCGGTCCGGGGAGTCGCTCTCACGCTCCTCCTGCCAGCCGCGGAGGCGGACGGAGGCCGAGCGCAGCACCGCGGCACCGGCCACCATGCCCACGACGCTCGGCGCCGCGTCGATCCCGGACGCGCCCTCGCGGCTGACGGCGGCGAGCGCACCGGCGCCCGCGACGACGGCCAGCAGCAGCACGCCGAACGGCGGGCGGCGGTACTCGAGGACCCCCGCGCCGACGGCCAGCAGCGCGATCGCGAGGCCGATCGAGACCAGCAGCACGAGCTTGTCGCCGGTGCCGAAGAGCGCGATGACCGTGTCCTTCACGCCCGGGGGCACGATGTCGATGACGAAGCCGCCGACCGCGACCAGCGGACTGCCGCCCGCTCCGGTGAAGACCGCGACGACCTCGGCGGCCGCGAGGGCGACGACGGCGGCCACGATCCCGGAGAGGATCGCGAAGAGGGTGGCTCGGCGGGACATGAGCGGCACTCTAAGCCACGAGGTCGGAACTTCTCTGCGGACCGTCTGTGGAGGGCGCCGGGCGCGGGGCTCGCGCGCCCCGCTCCGGAGGCACCGCCTCCGAGACTAGGTCGACACCAGGCGCGCCCCGTGGACCGGGCCGGAGACCCGCACGGCGCTCAGCCGCGCGGAGCTCAGCTCGCGCTGCAGGTCGGCCGCCGCATCGGCGTCCGGAGCGAGGAACGCCACGGTCGGTCCGGACCCCGAGACGAGGCCGCCGAGCGCCCCGCGGCCCTCGCCGAGCTCGAGGATGCGGGCGAGCCCGGGCTGCAGGTGCAGCGCCGGCGCCTGGAGGTCGTTGTGCATCGCGTCGGCGAGCATGGCGGCGTCGCCGGCGCGGAGGGCCTGCAGCACGTTGGGATCGATGGCGGGGGTCGCCGAGATCGGGCGGAAGTCGTGCAGGTGGCGCTCGCGGTGCCGGTCGAGCTCGCTGTAGACCTCGGGGGTCGACAGGCCCTCCTCCGAGAGGACCAGCACCCACTCGAAGCGGCCCTTGGCGAGCGCCGGGCTCAGCTCGTCGCCTCGGCCGACTCCGATCGCGGTGCCGCCGGTGAAGGAGAAGGGGACGTCGGCGCCGAGGCTCGCGGCGATGCCGAGCAGCTGCTCCCTCGTGCAGGCCGTGCCCCAGAGCGCGTCGCAGGCGAGCAGGGTCGCGGCTGCGTCGGCCGAGCCGCCGCCCATGCCGCCGGCGATGGGGACGTTCTTCTCGATCTCGAGGTGCACGCCGCCGCGGTAGCCGGTCGCCCGGGCGAGCGCCCGAGCCGCCTTGATCGCGAGGTTGGAGCCGTCGACGGCCAGGCGGGAGGTGTCGATCGAGCCCGAGAAGGAGACCGAGAAGTCGGCCGCCTCCTCCGCGAACACGTCCTCGTAGAGGGAGAGCGACTGGAACGCGGTGGCCAGCTCGTGGTACCCGTCGTCGCGCACGGCGCCGACCTTGAGGAACACGTTGATCTTGCCTGGCGCCCGCGCGTGGACCCGGTTCGACGTCGCGCGGTGGGCCATGCATCCACGCTACAGGGTGGCGGAGGCGCCCTCGTCCGCACCCGGGGCGGGCTCCCCGTCGCCGTCCGCGTCGTCCCCGTCGGTCTCCGCCGGCGACCCGTCGGGCACCGCCGCGCCGCGCACGGGGACCCGCGCCGGATCGAGCTCGCGGCCCAGGCGGACGAAGGCGGCGACGTCCAGCTCCTCGCCGCGCGCGGTCTGCGGGACGCCGGCCCGCTCGAGCGCGACGATCGCCGCGGCGCTGTCGCCGAAGAGGGTCGCGAGCGACTGGCGGAGCATCTTCCTCCGCTGCGCGAACGCCGCGTCGACGACCGCGAAGACGGCGCGGCGCAGGGTCTCGTCGCCCGGCTCCTCGCCGCGGTCGAACGCGACGAGCACGCTGTCGACGTTCGGCACCGGCCAGAAGATCTGACGCGAGACCGCGCCGCCCGTCGTCCAGGAGCCGAACCACGCCGCCTTGACGCTCGGGCCGCCGTAGACCTTGGAGCCGGGACCGGCGGCGAGCCGGTGCCCGACCTCGGACTGCACCATCACCACTCCGGACCGGATGCTGGCGAAGTGCTCGAGGAAGTGCAGGAGCACCGGCACCGAGATGTTGTACGGGAGGTTGGCGACGAGCCGGACCGGCTCCCCCGGCAGGTCGAGCACCTTCATCGCGTCGGCGTGCACGACCGCGAGATCGGCGCCCGGCGCCATCAGCTCGACGGTGCGCGGCAGCTGCTCGGCGAGGCGCCCGTCGATCTCGACGGCCACGACCTGCGCGCCCGCCTCGAGCAGGCCGAGGGTCAGCGATCCGAGGCCGGGGCCGATCTCGACGACGGTCTCCCCCAGGCGCACCCGAGCGAGCTTGACGATGCGGCGGACCGTGTTGGCGTCGTGCACGAAGTTCTGGCCGAGCTTCTTGGTCGGCGTGACGTCGAGGAGGCCGGCGAGGTCGCGGATCTCGGCCGGGCCCAGCAGGCGCGGGATCGCGGCGGCCGTCGGCTCGGCGGCGTGGCGGCCGCTCATGCGAGGGGTCCGACCGGCTCCGTCGGCTCGGAGCCGACCTCGCCGCCCCACTCGCCGTACACGGCCTCCGTGTTCGACGCGATCGTCGCGGCGAGGTGGCCGACGTCGGTCTCGAGGGTCGCGGCCATCGAGCGCAGGGTGTGCGGGAGGAGGTAGGGCGCGTTCGGGCGGCCGCGGAAGGGCGACGGAGTGAGGTACGGCGCGTCGGTCTCGACCAGGATGAGGTGCCGAGGAGTCGCGACGAGCGCCTCCCGCAGCGGCTCGGCGTTCTTGAACGTCACGGTGCCGGCGAAGGAGAGGTACCAGCCCTCGTCCGTGCACATCCGCGCCATCTCCGCGTCCCCGGAGAAGCAGTGGAAGACGGTGCGCTCGGGGGCGCCGACGCGGCGCAGGGTCTCGATGACCTCGCGGTGCGCGTCGCGGTCGTGGATCTGCAGCGCGAGGTCGTGCTCCTTCGCGATGCGGATGTGCTCCTCGAAGGAGCGGAACTGCGCGGCGCGGCCGCTCTCGCCGGTGCGGAAGAAGTCGAGCCCGGTCTCGCCGATGGCGCGCACCCGCGGCTGCTCCGCCAGCTCAGCGATCACGGCGAGGGCGGCGTCGAGCTCGCCGCGCTGCTCCAGCTCGGGCGCCTCGTTGGGGTGGATCGCGACGGCGGCCAGCATGCGCGGCTCGCTCGCCGCCTGCTCGGCCGACCAGCGGCTCGTCTCGACGTCCGTGCCGACCTGGACGACGCCGCGGACGCCGACGGTGGAGGCCCGGTCGAGCTGCTCGCGGTGGTCGAGCGGCTCGAGGCCGTCGGCGATCTCGAGGTGCGTGTGGTTGTCGTAGACGGGGACGACGAGCGCCTCGGGCAGCGGCGGGTACGTCAGGTCGCGGCCGGACGAGGCCTCGCGGGAGCGGACGTGCTGGCTGTCGGTCATGCGCTCCAGGCTACCGGGAGGGCTCGCGCGGACCGGAGTCCCGGGTGGACGAGGGCCGAGAGGCGGCCGCTGAGGCGCCCTGAGCGGATCGGGTCAGCACCCGATCGGATCGGGACAGCCCGCCTCCCGCGCCGCCGGGAGGCTGGAGCCATGACAGACACCGAGCTCCTCGCCCACTCCGCATCCGGCTCCCTCGCCGGACGCCACGCCCTCGTCACCGGATCCTCGAGCGGGATCGGCGCGGCCATCGCCCGCCGGCTCGCCGGGGCCGGCGCTCACGTCCTCGTGCACGGACGCGACCCCGAGCGGGTCGGGTCCGTCGTCCGCGGCATCCGCGCCGACGGGGGCACCGCCTCCGCGCTCGTCGCCGACCTCGCGGGCACGCCGGAGGAGACCCGCGCCGTCGCCGCCCGGGCGCTGACCCTCCTCGACGGGCGGATCGACGTCCTCGTCAACAACGCCGGAGTGTTCCCGGTGGGGCCGACGGCCGACCTCAGCGACGCCGATGTCGAGTCCCTCCTCACCACGAACATCCGCGTGCCGCACCAGCTCGTCGCGGCGATCGCCCCGGCCATGGCCGAGCGCGGGAGCGGAGTGGTCGTCAACATCACCTCGTGGATGGGACGGGTGGGAACGCCGGGGACCGCGCTCTACCCCGCGACCAAGGCGGCGCTGGAGCACCTCACGCGGGCGTGGGCGGCTGAGTACGGCCCGAGCGGCGTGCGCGTGGTCGCCGTCGCGCCCGGCGCGACTCTCACGCCCGGCAACGAGCACGCCGCGGCGATCCTGGAGCAGATGACCGCGTCCGCCCCCGCCGGCCGGCCCGGACGTCCGGACGAGATCGCCCTGGCCGTGCGCTGGCTCGTCTCGGACGAGGCCTCGTACGTCCACGGCACGACGCTCGACGTCGACGGAGGCATCGTCGGCGCCCGCGTCTGACGCCGCGGCACGCGCCGCTCGGAGTCCCCGCGACAGCGCCCGCCGCTCAGTGGATCTGGACGAGCGGCCCGGGGTGGAGCGCGGCGTCGGCCGCGGGGGTCGTCTCGTAGGCGCGGCGGTAGTCGCGCCCGAAGTGCGACGCGCTCGCGTAGCCGACCGCGGCCGCGGCCTGCGCGGCGGTGTCGCCCCGGACCAGGAGCAGCCTCCTGGCCTCCCCGAGGCGGAGCCGCCGCAGGTAGCCCAGCGGCGACATCCCGGTCAGCTCGCGGAAGCGGCGGGTGAGTGTGGGCACGCTGGTGCCCGCCTCCGCGGCGAGCGCGCCGAGGGTCCATCCGCGCGACAGCGACGCGCTCATCGCCTCGACCGCGCGGGAGACGGCCTCCGAGCGGACGGTGCTGGACGCGGCCAGCAGCCGGGGCGCCTGGTCCGTCTGCAGCAGCCGCAGCACGAGCTCGCGCGTGATCGCGGGGGCGAGCACCGGGATGTCGGCGGGGGCGTCGAGCAGACGGAAGAGTCGGCGCAGCGAGTCGGCCATCTCCTCCGTGACCGTGCCGATCCGCGGGGCGGGAGCCCGCGGGGCCGTCCGGGGGGCGAGCGCCGCGATCTCGGCCACCACGAGCGGGTCGAGACGCCAGTTGGCCGACAGGAAGTCGCCGCGGTCGCCGGTCTCCACGACGGCCGCGACCACCGGCAGATCGACGGGGGTGATCAGGAAGCGGCCGGCGCCCCACCGCTCGTCGGAGTCGCCGACCACCGAGCGCTTCCGGCCGGCCAGCACCAGGCTGAGGGTCGGCGGGAACCGGGTGTAGACGAGCTCGGTCGGAGCGGTCACCCGGTGCAGGCGCAGGGCGAGCGCGGCGGCGCGCTCGGGGTGCCCGACGTGGCGCCGGGTGAGCTCGGCCGCCTGCCCGAGAGCGTCGAGGACCTCGCGCGTCATCTGCGCCCCCACGGAGCGGCGGGCCGTTCGCACCCGGCCCCTCGCGTTCGGATCGCGGTCATCGTGCACTCCCCTGCGGATCCTCCGCCGGCGACTCCGGGCCGCTCGGCTGCTCGGTCCACGGGTCGAGGCGCGGCCGTCAGGACGCGGGAGCCTCGATGCGCGGGAAGAGCGCGGCGAGCGTGCCGACGGTGGTGCCGACGGGGAGGACTCCCCACCGGCCCGCCTCGCGGATCGGCTGCGCGGTGAGGGCGCCCAGCGACTCCGTCACGCCGAGCGCCTCCCAGAGGGACGCCGTCGCGCGCGGCACGACCGGCGAGAGCAGCACGGCCAGGGCGCGGAGCCCCTCCGTCGCGGTGTAGAGCACCGTGCCGAGGCGCTCGCGCTCCTCGCGCTTGGCGAGTGCCCACGGCTCCTGCTCGGTGATGTAGCCGTTGAGCTCCTCGACGATGCTCCACACGGCGGTGATCGCGTCGTGGATCGCGAGCGCGTCGATCGACCGGTCGGCCGACGCGGCGGCCTCGGCGACGATGCGCTGCACGCGCTCCTCCGCCTCGGTCGGCTCCCCCGGCGCGGGCACGACGCCGTCGTAGTAGCGGTGCAGCATCGCGACGACCCTCGAGGCGAGGTTGCCGAAGCCGTTCGCGAGCTCGGACTGGTAGCGCGCCGACAGGTCCTCCCACGAGAACGAGCCGTCCTGGCCGAAGGTGATGGCCCGGAGGAAGTAGTAGCGGAAGGCGTCGGAGCCGAAGGTGTCGGTGATCTGCTCGGGCGCGATGCCGGTGAGCTTCGACTTCGACATCTTCTCGCCGCCGACCAGCAGCCAGCCGTGGCCGAACACCTGCCGGGGCACCTCGAGGCCCGCGGCCATGAGCATGGCGGGCCAGATCACGGCGTGGAAGCGCAGGATGTCCTTGCCGACGATGTGGGTCGCGGGCCAGCGGCGCTCGAACTCCGCCTCGTCCTGGCCATAGCCGACCGCGGTGATGTAGTTGAGCAGCGCGTCGAACCAGACGTAGACCACGTGCGAGTCGTCCCAAGGGACCTTCACGCCCCAGTCGAAGCTGGAGCGGGAGATCGACAGGTCGGCCAGGCCCTGGCGGACGAAGCTCACGACCTCGTTGCGCGCCGACTCGGGCTGGACGAAGTCGGGACGCTCCTCGTAGAGCGCGAGCAGCCGCTCGGTGTACTCGCTCATCTTGAAGAAGTAGTTCTTCTCCTTCAGCAGCTCGACCGGCTTCGAGTGGATCTTGCAGACGTACTGGCCGGCGTAGTCGCCGGTGCCCTCCTCGAGGTCGGACAGCTGCTTGTACTCCTCGCAGCCCACGCAGTAGTAGCCCTCGTACTCGCCGGTGTAGATAGCGTCCTCGTCGTACAGCTTCTGCAGGAACTTCTGGACGTTGACCTCGTGCCGCGCGTCCGTGGTGCGGATGAAGTCGTCGTTGGCGATGTCGATGGTCTCGAGCAGCGGCTGCCAGGCGGTCCTCACCAGGCGGTCGGCCCACTCCTGGGGGGTCGTGCCGTTGGCGGTGGCGGTGCGGAGGATCTTCTGGCCGTGCTCGTCGGTGCCGGTCAGCAGCCAGGTGTCGTCGCCCGCCTGGCGGTGCCAGCGGGTGAGCACGTCGGCGGCGACCTCGGTGTACGCGTGCCCGATATGCGGGACGTCGTTCACGTAGAAGATCGGGGTCGTGAGGTAGAAGGAGGCGCCGTCGGACATGGCGACCATCCTATTCACCGTGCGGCACCGCTCCCGGCGTGTGACGGACGCTGTGGACGACCGGCCGCGGTCGCCGCCGGGGAGGGAGCCCTCAGCCGCGGCGGGAGGCGAGCGCCGCCTCGTAGAGCGCGCGGCGGGAGAGCCCGGTGATCTCGGCGACCTCGGCCGACGCCTCCTTGAGCCGCGATCCGGCCTCGACGCGGGCCAGCACGTCGGCCAGCGCGTCCTCGAGCGACGCCTCCCGCGCGGGGGCTCCCTCGACGACCAGGCAGATCTCGCCGCGCAGGCCGTCGGCGGCCCACTCGGCCAGCTCGGCCGCCGTGCCGCGCCGGACCTCCTCGAACATCTTGGTGAGCTCGCGGCAGACGACGACGCGCCGCTCCGGGCCCATCGCCTCGACCAGGTCGGCGAGCGCGTCGCCGATCCGGTGCGGGGACTCGAAGAAGACCATGGTGCGCCGCTCGTCGAAGAGCGCCCGGAAGGTCGAGACCCGCTCGCCGTGCCGGCGGGGCAGGAACCCCTCGAAGCTGAAGCGGTCCGTCGGGAGCCCGGACACGGCGAGCGCCATCAGCACCGCCGAGGGACCGGGCAGCGCGGTGACCGCGACTCCCGCCGCCACCGCCGCCTCGACCAGGTGGTAGCCCGGGTCCGAGACCGTGGGCATGCCCGCGTCGCTCAGCACGAGCAGGTCCTCCTCGCGGGCCAGCTCCACCAGCTCGGCGGCGCGCTCGCGCTCGTTGTGGTCGTGCAGCGCGTAGAGGGCGGGCCGGTTCTCGACGCCCAGGGCGCGCATCAGCTGGATGGTCACGCGCGTGTCCTCGGCGGCGACGTGGCGGGCGGAGCCCAGTGCCTCCACGAGCCGGCGGGAGGCGTCGCCGAGGTTTCCGATGGGAGTGCCGGCGAGGATGATCATGCCGCCAGTCTCCCAGGCCGTGTCCGGGGCCTCCCGCCGCGGATCGCCGCCGTCCCGGGAGGAGGCGCCCCGTTAGCATGGCCGGGTGACGGACCGACCGCAGCGCGACTTCGACGACCTGCTCCTGGACGCGGCGGGATCGGCGCGCTCGGTCCCGGTGGAGCCCGCCGAGGCGTCCGCCCCGCGCGAGCGCACCCCGCTCCCGGACGTGCCGCGCGGCTCCTGGTTCGACGACCTGCACGCCCGGCTCGTCGCCTCCCCCGCGCGCCGCCGGCTGTACGAGCTCGGACTGCCGCTGCTGGTGGTCGCCCTGGCCGCGGTGCTGCGGCTGTGGAACCTCGGCCACCCGCGCTCGCTCGTGTTCGACGAGACCTTCTACGTGAAGGACGCCTGGACCCTCTGGAACCTCGGGTTCGAGGGCGCCTGGCCCGAGAACCCGGACCCCGGCTTCGCGGCCGGCGACGTGGACACCTTCACGGGGGCGCCGTCCTTCGTGGTGCATCCGCCGCTGGGCAAGTGGATCATCGGGCTCGGGATGGGCGTGTTCGGCGCGGACGACAGCGTCGGCTGGCGCGTCGCGACCGCCGTCGTGGGGATCCTCGCCGTCGCGCTGGTGATCGTGATCGGCCGCCTCCTGTTCCGCTCCACCCTCCTCTCCTCCTTCGCGGGGCTGATGCTCGCGCTCGACGGCCACGCGATCGTGATGTCGCGGGTGTCGCTCCTGGACGGGATCCTGATGTTCGTCGCGCTCTGCGGGGTCGCGGCGGTGCTGCTGGACCGGCGCTGGGCCGAGCTGCAGCTGGCGCGGAAGGTGGCGGCGGGAGCGCTGCCGAGCTGGGGGCCGGTCCTGTGGTGGCGGCCCTGGCTGCTCGCGGCCGGCGTGCTCTTCGGCCTGGCCGCGGGCGTGAAGTGGACAGGCGTCTACTTCCTCGCGGCGTACGGCGTGTACGCGGTGGTCGTCGACGCGCTGATGCGGCGCCGCGCGGGCGTGCCGTTCTGGGGCAGCGGCGCGATCCTCAAGCAAGGTCCGGTCACCTTCCTCCTGGTCGTGCCGATCGCCGTGATCGCCTACCTCGTCACCTGGACGGGCTGGCTGCGCACCTCCGGCGGATGGGCCCGGCAGTGGGCGTCGGAGGCCCCCGGCAACGCCTGGACCGGGGCTCTGGCGTGGGTGCCGGACTGGGCGCAGAGCCTCTGGCATTACCACGTGCAGATGTACGACTACTCGATCAACCTGCGGGCCTCGCACCCCTACGAGGCGAACCCGCTCACCTGGCTGCTCATGCTCCGACCGACCAGCATGTACTTCGTCGACCAGGCGACGGGCGTCGACGGCTGCACCGCCGCACGCTGCGACGAGGCGATCACCTCGGTCGCCAATCCGCTCATCTGGTACGCCGGAGTCCTGGCGCTGGTGTACCTCCTCTACCGGCTCGCGCGGTACCGGGAGTGGCGCGCCGGCTTCGTGCTGATGGGGATCGTCGCGGGCTACCTGCCGTGGCTGCTCTACCTCGACCGAACGGTGTTCCAGTTCTACTGCGTCGTCTTCGAGCCCTACATGATGCTGGCGCTGGCGCTGACGGCCGGGATCGTGATCGGGAGTCCGGGCGACGAGCGGAGGCGGCGCACCCGGGGCGTCCTCGTGGTGCTCGTCTTCGCGGTGGCGGCGGCCGCGCTGACGGCCTACTTCCTGCCGCTCTGGATCGGCGCGCAGACGTCCTTCGCCTTCTGGCAGGCCCACATGTGGCTGCCCTCGTGGGTCTGATCCGGCGGCTGGGCCCGGGAGTCGCGGCCTGCGCGGTCGCGGCGGTGATCGCGGCCCTGCTGCACGCGGCGGTGCCGGCAGTGCCGATGCTGACCGCGGCGGTCGCGCTCGGGATCCTCGTGGCGCAGCTGCCCGCGGCGCGCCCCCTGCTGAGCGGGGCGCTGGCGCCGGGCCTGAAGTTCTCGTCCCGCTCGCTGATGCGCACCGGCATCGTCCTGCTCGGGCTGAAGCTCTCGCTGATCGACATCGCTGCGCTGGGCTGGGGCGCGATCCTGGTCGTCGTCGGGATCGTCCTGGCCACCTTCGGACTGACCTGGGCGCTGGGCCGGGCGCTCCGGCTGCCCGGGCAGGAGCCGCTGCTGCTCGCGGCGGGCTTCTCGATCTGCGGGGCCTCGGCGATCGGCGCGATGGCCGGCGCGACCCGGGCGAAGGAGCAGGAGCAGGCGACGCCGGTCGCGCTGGTGACGCTCTGCGGCACGCTCGCGATCGCGGTGCTCCCCGCCCTGCAGCAGCCGCTCGGGCTCTCCGACGTGCAGTTCGGGCACTGGGTCGGCGCCTCGGTGCACGACGTGGGCCAGGTCGTGGCGACGGCCCAGGTGGCGGGAGCGTCGGCGCTGGCCGTAGCGGTCGTGGTGAAGCTCACCCGAGTGGTCATGCTGGCGCCGATGGTCGCGGTGGCGGCGGCGGTCACGAGGCGCGGCGGCGGGACCGGCGGGACGCGCCCGGCGATCGTGCCGCTGTTCGTGGTCGGGTTCCTCGCCGCGGTGCTGCTGCGCACGCTCCTCCCCCTGCCGGAGGGACTGCTCGCCGCCGCCGACACCGCGCAGACCTGGCTCCTCGCCGCGGCCCTCTTCGCGCTCGGCAGCGCCGTCCGGGTGCGCGCGCTCGTGACGACGGGGTGGCGTGCTCTCCTCGTCGCCCTGGTGTCGTGGGCGGCGATCGCGGCGATGGGACTGGCCGCGGTGCAGCTGGCGCTCTGATCGGCGCTCCGATCCGCTCGACCGCTCTGTCGCGCACGGTCGCTCTGCACTGCGGGGCCGCTCTGTTACGCGATGCGTCGCTCCGGCGCGGCGGTGTCGGCGGCTCCCGCTAGCGTCGATCGCATGGCAGATCGTGAGTACGGCTTCAAGACGCGTGCGATCCACGCGGGCAACATCCCCGACGCGGTGACGGGCGCCCGCGCTCTGCCGATCTACCAGACCAGCGCCTTCGTCTTCGACGACACCTCCGACGCCGCGGCCCGCTTCGCGCTGCAGAAGTACGGCAACGTCTACTCGCGCCTGTCGAACCCCACGGTCGCCTCCTTCGAGGAGCGCGTCGCGAGCCTCGAGGGCGGCCTCGGCGCCGTCGCCACGGCCTCCGGGCTCTCGGCGCAGTTCATCACCTTCGCGGCGCTCGTCGGCGCGGGCGACCACGTGGTGTCCTCCGCCAACCTCTACGGCGGATCGATCACCCAGCTCGACGTCACGCTCCGCCGCTTCGGAGTGGACACCACCTTCGTCCGCTCGAGCGACCCGGCCGACTACGCGGCGGCGATCACCGAGAAGACCAAGGTGCTCTACGCCGAGACGATCGCGAACCCCTCCGGCGAGATCGCCGACATCGAGGGCCTCGCCGCGGTCGCGCACGCCGCCGGCATCCCGCTGATCATCGACTCCACGGTCGCCACGCCCTACCTCGTCCGCCCGATCGAGTGGGGCGCCGACATCGTCATCCACTCGGCCACCAAGTTCCTCGGCGGACACGGCACCACGCTCGGCGGCGTCGTCGTCGAGTCGGGGCGCTTCCACTACTCCCCCGAGAAGTTCCCGCTGCTGCACGACCCGGTCGCCTCCTACGGAGACCTGTCGTGGGACGGCAACTTCGGGGAGTACGGCTTCCTCACGCGCCTGCGCGCGGAGCAGCTGCGCGACATCGGGCCGGTCCTCGCTCCGCACTCCGCGTTCCTGCTCGCCCAGGGCGTCGAGACGCTGCCGTACCGGATCCAGGCGCACGTCGACAACGCGCGCCGCGTCGCCGAGTGGCTCGACGCCGACCCCCGCATCGAGGCGGTCTACTGGGCCGGGCTGCCCGCGCACCCGCACCACGACCGCGCGCAGAAGTACCTGCCGAAGGGACCGGGCTCGGTCTTCAGCTTCGTGGTCAAGGGCGGCCGCGCCGTCGGCCAGACCTTCATCGAATCGGTCGACCTCGCCAGCCACCTCGCCAACATCGGCGACGCCAAGACGCTGGTGATCCACCCCGCCTCGACCACCCACGCCCAGCTCACCGAGGACCAGCTCCTCCACGCGGGCGTCCTCCCCGGACTCGTCCGCCTCTCCGTCGGCATCGAGGACGCGGACGACATCATCTACGATCTCGACCAGGCGCTCGCCCGCGCGGTCGAGGAGCACGGCACCCCCGACGCTCCGACCGAGCTCCCCGAGGACACGACCACCACCCTGCACACCCCGGCCGTGGAGGTCTGAGCATGAGCACCACCGACACCGCCGACACGGTCGTCCAGCTGTCCAACGGGCTGAGCTGCTCGGTCCCGGCGAACTCGCCGCTGGCGAAGATGCTGCGCTCGCAGCGCACCTGGGTGGGCCCCGACGCCCGCAGGCGACTCGACATCCTCCGCCGCGCGAGGACCGTGGCGATCGTCGGCGCCTCGCCGAACCCGGCCCGCTCCTCCTACTTCGTCGCCACCTACCTGCAGCAGTCGAGCGACTACGAGCTCTACTTCGTGAACCCGAACGCCACCGAGATCCTGGGGCAGCCGGTCTACCGCAGCCTCGCCGAGCTCCCGGTCGTGCCCGACATCGTCGACGTGTTCCGCAAGGCGAGCGACATCCCCGCCGTGATCGACGACGTCCTCGCCGTCGGCGCGCCCACGGTCTGGGTGCAGCTGGGGATCTGGAACCAGGAGGCGGCCGAGTACGGCGAGTCGAAGGGCCTGACCGTCGTGATGGACCGCTGCATCAAGGTCGAGCACGCCCGCTTCCACGGCGGCCTGCACCTGCTCGGCTTCGACACCGGCCAGATCTCGGCGCGCAAGACGCTGCGCTGACCCGTTCCTCTCCGCGAGACGCCACCTGTGCACGCCTCCCGCGATGTGACGCGTACTGAAGCGGCGTCTCGCGGCAGGTGTCGGCTCCTCCGACGATGACGACCGACGGGGGGCGTGCGGGATCACCGACGGGTCGGCCGCGTCGAGCGGCTCCCGATCGATCGGATCGCAGGTCTCCGGGGCTTGACCGGTGCCGCAGGAACGGATGACCGCGGCGGCTCCTGCCCGGCCTGCGGCCGACGATGCGCCGCCCGGCCCTCACCGAGCGAGCACTCGGCCTCCTTCTCCGGCGGAGTGTGCCGCCGCGCGCCGCGGGACGCCTCCCCCGCGCGACGGATCCCCCTCCGTGTTCCGTGGACAGTCACTGGAGACCGCATCCGTCCTCCCCCGGAGGCCGAGGGGTCGGAGTAGGCCTGAGGGGCAAGGGAGAACCGCTCTCCAGATCGTGACGACGAATCCGGCCGGACCCGGCCACGAAGAGGTGTACGAGACGATGAGAAATCCCACCACCACATCCCCACGAGGTCGGCTGCTCGTCGCTGGTGCCGCCTGCGGCGCTCTGGCTTTCGGATCGCTCGCAAGCGCTCCGGCCGCCCTCGCCGCTCCCGCCCCGGCCGTCTCGGTCGCGGCCGTCTCGGCCTCGGCCGCCGCCTGGCCGGTCGTGGCCCAGGGCGAGAACAGCGCCAATGTCCGCACGGTCCAGCATCTGCTGAACGCCGCTGGCCGCTCGGTCGACGCGGACGGAGTCTTCGGTGCCGGCACCGCAGCCGCGGTCTCCGCGTTCCAGAGCGACCGGGGCCTCTCGGCCGACGGCATGGTCGGCGAGCAGACCTGGACGGCGCTGATCACGACCGTCTCCTTCGGCGACTCCGGCGAGGCGGTGACCGCTCTCCAGGTGCAGCTGAACAAGACCGGCGCCGGGCTCACCGTCGACGGCGAGTTCGGAGCCGCGACCCGCGCCGCCGTGGAGGGCTTCCAGTCCGCGGCCGGCCTGACCGTCGACGGCGTCGTCGGCCCGCAGACCTGGCAGTCGCTGACCGGCTCCGGCTCCGGCTCGACGCCCGACCCGGGGCAGCCGGGCGAGACGTTCGCCACCCTGAACGACGAGCAGCTCTCCAACGTCCGCACGATCATCGCCGAGGGGAGGACCGCCGGTGTCCCCGAGTACGGCTGGGTGATCGCGATCGCGACGGCGATGCAGGAGTCGCGCCTGCGCAACCTCTCCGGCGGAGACCGCGACTCCGTCGGACTCTTCCAGCAGCGCCCGTCCTACGGCTGGGGCACCGCGGCCGAGCTGGTCGACCCCGTCTACGCGTCGCGCGCCTTCTACGGAGCCGCGAACAGTCCCACCAGCAACGCCGGCCTCCTCGACGTCGCCGGCTGGGAGTCGCTGCCGGTGACGGAGGCCGCGCAGGCCGTCCAGCAGTCCGGCGTGCCGGACGCCTACGCGCAGTGGGAGACCCTGGCCCGCGAGGCCGTCGAGAGCGAGGGATGAGGATCATGACCACCATCGACACGACCACCGTCGACACCGACACCACCGTCCGACCGCGGAGCGCCCGCTCCCGCGTCCTCGCGCTGATCACCGCGCTCCTGCTCGCCGTCGGCGTCACCGTCGGCGGGGCGACGAGCGCTCAGGCGGCCGACTGGCCCGTGCTCTCCTCGGGATCCAGCGGCGACGACGTGACCACCGCGCAGTACCTGCTCCGCGGCTCCGGCCAGTCGCTCGCCGTGGACGGTGCCTTCGGCTCCGGCACTGCGAGTGCCGTGAACGCCTTCCAGTCCGCGAAGGGCCTCGCCGCCGACGGCGTGATCGGCGAGGCGACCTGGGGAGCACTCGCGGTGACCGTCCGCAGCGGCTCCACCGGCGACGCGGTCAGTGCGGCGCAGACCCAGCTGAACGCGAACGGCGCCTCCCTCGCCGTCGACGGCGTCTTCGGTGCCGGGACGGAATCCGCAGTGACCGGCTTCCAGAGCGGAGCAGGCCTGACGGCCGACGGCATCGTCGGACCTGCCACCTGGAAGGCCCTCATCGCCGGGACCGGCGGCGGCGGAGGCACGACTCCTCCGCCCAGCGGCGACGCGGCGGCCACCGCCCAGGCCATCCTCGACAACCCGGGGATCGAGCTCTACGAGCTGGGCGCCGACTCGGGCGCGGACCCGGAGTCCACCTCGCTCGTCAACATCCGCGACACGGCGGCAGGGAAGCCCGCCCGGACCAGCTCCGGCGGGGACGCGGGAGTCACCGAGGTGGCCCTGGACCCGGCCATGCTGAACGGCCTGCTCCGCCTCAACACGGAGTACGGCTTCGACCTCCGCGTCACCTCCCTCGCCGGTGAGGACCACACGGCGTCGTCGCGCCACTACACCGGCCACGCGGTCGACATCGACCGGATCGACGGCGTGACCGTCCTCAACGGAGCGGACCACCAGGCCGTGCAGGACGCCTGCACCGCCCTGGGCGCGACGCTCACGCTCGGCCCGGGCAAGCCCGGCCACGACAACCACGTGCACTGCGAGTGGTGACCGGAGCGGCACGGTGAGGAGGGCGGGCGTCCACGAGGGTGCCCGCCCTCCCCCGTCCGCGGACGGGCGTACGCTCGACGGATGAGCGCCTACGTCTCCGTCCTCGACCTGTTCAGCGTGGGGATCGGCCCGTCCAGCTCGCACACCGTCGGACCGATGCGCGCCGCCCTCGCCCTCGCCGAGCGGATCCGCGACGCCGGGCTCCTCGGCCGCGTGAGCCGGGTGGGCTGCACCCTCTACGGCTCGCTCGGCTCCACCGGGATCGGCCACGGCACCCCCGACGCGGTGGTCGCCGGTCTCGCCGGCCTGGACCCCGAGACGTGCGACCCGGCGCTGGTGCGCGGGGCATGGCAGCGCCTCGACGCGGAGGGGACGATCCTGCTGGCCGGCGAGCAGCGCCTCGCGATGACGCGCGACGACGTCGTCTTCGAGCCGCGCACGAGGCTGCCGGAGCACCCGAACGCCCTCACCTTCAGCGTCTGGGTCGGCGACGACGCGCTGCCGGTGTGGGAGGAGACCTACTACTCGATCGGCGGCGGCTTCATCCGGCGCGCGGGCGAGCGCGCCGAGCTGGCTGCGCTGGCCCCGCACCCCTACCCCTTCGTCTCCGGGCTCGACCTGCTGGCGACCTGCGATCGGACCCGCTCCGGCATCGCCGAGATCGCCGCCGCGAACGAGCGCGCTCTGCACCCCGGGGTCGACATCGACGCCCGCCTCGACGCGATCTGGGACGCCATGGCCGCCTGCGTCGAGCACGGCCTGGCGACCGACGGCGTGCTGCCGGGCGGCCTGGGCGTCCGCCGCCGCGCCTCGGTGCTCCGCGAGCGGCTCGAGGCCTTCGAGGAGGATCCGCTCGACCGCGCCCGCGCGACCTCGGTGGAGTGGCTCCACGCCTTCGCCCTCGCGGTGAACGAGGAGAACGCCGCAGGCGGGCGCGTCGTGACGGCTCCGACGAACGGAGCGGCGGGCATCATCCCCGCCGTCGGGCACTACTACCTCCGCTTCGTCCCGGGCGCCGATCGCGCGGGACTGCGCCGCTTCCTCCTCACCGCCACCGCGATCGGCTCGCTCTGCAAGACGAACGCCTCGATCTCCGGTGCGGAGGCGGGCTGCCAGGGCGAGGTCGGCTCGGCCTGCGCGATGGCCGCCGGAGCGCTCTGCGCCGTGCTCGGCGGCACTCCGCGCCAGGTCGAGAACGCGGCCGAGATCGCGATGGAGCACCACCTCGGACTGACCTGCGACCCGGTCGGCGGCCTCGTGCAGATCCCCTGCATCGAGCGGAACGCGATCGCCTCCTCCACCGCGGTGAGCGCAGCCCGCCTCGCGCTGCACGGCGACGGCGACCACCGCGTCTCGCTCGACGCGGTCATCGAGACGATGCGCCAGACCGGCATCGACATGTCGTCGAAGTACAAGGAGACGAGCGAGGGCGGCCTCGCGGTCAACGTCATCGAGTGCTGAGCGCCCGGCGGCGTCCGTGACCGTGCGTGACGCACGGGGGCGCACCTGTCGGCGGTCGCGCCTAGCGTGGAACGGGTGAGCACCTCCTCCGTCCCGTACCTCGCCCGGCCGATCGTCTCGACCCAGTGGCTCGCCGACCAGCTCGGCCGCGAGCACCTCGTCGTCGTCGACGCCAGCGTGCTGCTCGTGCCCGGCTTCGACGGGCGGCCCGGCTACCTCAGCGGCGACGAGCAGTACCTCCTCGAGGGGCATGTCCCCGGCGCCGTGTTCGGCGACCTGCTCGAGCAGCTGTCGGATCCGGCGGCTCCCCTGCCCTTCACCCGGCTCGACCCGGAGCGCTTCGCCGCCGCGACGGCCGCGCTCGGCATCGACGACGACTCGGTGGTCGTCGTGTACGACTCCGCGGTCGGCCAGTGGGCCTCGCGCCTGTGGTGGCTGCTGCGCTCGGCCGGGCACGACGCCGTCGCGGTGCTCGACGGCGGGCTCCCGGCCTGGCGGCGGGAGGAGCGCCCGATCGAGACGGGGCACGTCGAGCCCGCCGTGGGCGGAGGGATCAGCGTGCGCGAGGAGCGGCCGCTCTGGATCGACAAGGCCGGCGTCGAGAGCGTCGTGCGCGGCGAGGCTCCCGGGGCGCTGGTCTGCGCGGTCCCGCCGAAGGAGTTCACCGGGGAGGAGGGGCGCCGCCCCCGCCTCGGACACCTGCCGGGCTCGCGGAGCGTCCCCGCCGGGCGGCTCGTCGACCGGGCCGACAACACGCTCCTGCCGCCGGAGCGGCTGCGTTCGCTGTTCGGAGACGCTCTCCAGGCCGAGCGGATCGTCCTCTACTGCGGCGGCGGGATCGCCGCGACGGCCGATGCGCTCGCACTGGCGGTGCTCGGAGTCCACACGGCGGTCGTCTACGACGGCTCGCTCAACGAGTGGGCCGCCGACCCCGAGGCGCCGCTGGTGGTCACGGCCGCGTGAGCAGCTCCTCCGGGAGGCGGGTCGTCGGCAGGGCGCAGACGAAGGCCTCGCAGGAGTAGGCGGTCGGCAGCCCCTCCCGCGAGATCCGCCCCTCGAACAGCTCGAAGCCCGCGTCCGCCCAGTCCCGGGCGCCCTCGTCGGACACGCCGACCAGCACGCCGATCCCGGCGGACCGCGCGCCCTGCACCGCCTCCGCCGCTCCGGGGCCCACGACGACCAGCTGCCGCACCGGGCGAGCCAGCCGCGAAGCGAGCCCGAGCACGGCGCCGAAGCCCATCGGCTGGCGGACCGCGCCCGGAGCGATCGAGGCGACGACCGCCTCGGCCGCCTCCCGGTAGCGCTGCGATCCGGTGAGCAGGTACAGCTCGTGCGCCGCGTCCGCCGTCGCCGACAGGCCGGAGGGGTAGGCGCCCTCGGAGGGATCGGCCGCGAGCAGGAGTCCCCGCGCGGTCAGCGCCGGGTCTCCTCCCCCGGGCAGCGCGAACGGCAGCGGGCCGTCGGCCGCGTCGAGCGCGCCGTCGATCAGGGTGCGCGCCGCGACCGCGTAGCGCGGGCGGCCCTCCGCCAGGGCGAGCTCGAGGAGCCCGCCGGCCAGCATCCCGAGGTCCTCCAGCGCCGGGCGGGCCGCGGAGACGGCACCGTCGAGGGAGGCGCGCACCGCGACGCGGCCGTCGACGAGGTGCCGCTGCAGCACCGCGTCCGCCGCGCGCCGGGCGGCGTCGATCCACTCCTCCCGTCCGAGCACGCGTCCGGCGCGGGCGAGCGCGCGGATCGCCAGGCCGTTCCAGCCGGTGACGACCTTCTCGTCGAGAGCGGGTGGCGCGAGGCGGGACCGGTCCTCGGCGAGGTAGTAGCCGCCCTCCGAGCGCTGACCGTCGACGATGCTCTCCGAGTCCTGCGCCGACGCGAAGCCGCCGCCCGGCCGCTCGAGAGTGGTCAGGAGGAACGCGGCGACGCCCTCCGCGATCCCGGTCAGCTCCTCCACCCGGGCGCCGTCGTGCCCGAGCAGGACGGCCGCGACGTCCAGCAGCTGCGCGTTGTCGTACAGCATCCGCTCGTAGTGCGGATCGCTCCAGTCGGCCTGCGTCGCGTAGCGGAAGAAGCCCCCGTCGCGGTCGCGGAGAGGGGACGCGGCCAGCGCGAGCAGCGTGCGCTCGGCGAGCGCCGCTCCCGAGGGCCGCGAGGCCAGGAACCCGAGCACGGGGGCCACCGGGAACTTCGGGGCGCCGCCGAAGCCGCCGTGCACCCGGTCCTCCTCGTCCGCGAGTGCGCGGACGGCGCCGTCGAGCTCGGCGTCGCCGGGCAGTGCGGCATCGGCGGGCAGCGCCGCGGTCGCCTCGCGCAGGGCCGCGGCCAGGCCGCCCGCCGTCGCCTGCACCTCGTCGCGCCGCAGCCGCCACGCCTCCGAGACCGCGTCGAGGACGTCGGAGAAGGCGGGCACGCCGCCGACGGCGCGCGGCGGGAAGTAGGTGCCGGCGAAGAAGGTCTCGCCGGCGGGGGTGGCGAAGGCCGTCAGCGGCCAGCCGAGCTGCCGGGTGAACGCGCTCGCGGCCGTCAGGTAGGCCGTGTCGACGTCCGGATGCTCCTCGCGGTCGACCTTCACCGCGACGAAGTCCGCGTTCAGCCGAGCGGCGAGCACCGGATCCGAGAACGACTCCCGCGCCATCACGTGGCACCAGTGGCAGGTGGAGTAGCCGATCGACACCATCACCGGGACGTCGCGGCGCACCGCCTCGGCGAACGCCTCCTCGCCCCAGGGGAACCAGTCGACCGGATTGTCCGCGTGCGAGCGGAGGTAGGGGCTGACACTGGAGCGCAGACGATCGGCCATGCGCCCCACGCTAGACGTGGGCGGAGCCTCCGGTCAGGGGGTTGCCGCGGGACGGAGGGTCAGGAGGTCCGCGGGACGCCGAGGTCCGCGGGTCTCCCCCGCCGCCGGCCCGCCCGGCCGCTCAGCGCTCGAAGAACCAGCCCGACGGCCGCTCCGTGCCGCGCACGACCGTGCCGCCTCCGCCGCTCCCACCGCGACGGCCCACCGCCAGGTAGGCGAGGCTGCCGATGAACGGCGCGATCACGATGAACGCCACCCAGGAGACCTTCGCGACCTTCGAGAGCCTCGGGTTCGACAGCACGCCCCGGATCGCGAAGAGCAGCAGCACGATGTTCAGCACGACCAGCAGGGACTGCGGATTCATCGGGGTGCTCCACGGGATCGTGCGCCGCGGTCGACCGGCGCCGGAGCGCCCGACCGGGCAGGGTGGCCCGCGATGTTTCACGAGACAGGGCATTGTCGCACGCGGCGTAGGATGGAGGGCTCATGTCAGACGTGCTCAGCATCCGCTACCCGCCCGAACTCCCCGTGTCGGCGCGGCGCGACGACATCGCCGCCGCGATCCGCGACCACCAGGTGGTCATCGTCGCCGGCGCGACCGGATCGGGCAAGACGACCCAGCTGCCGAAGATCTGCCTGGAGCTCGGCCGCGAGAGCATCGCGCACACGCAGCCCCGGCGCATCGCCGCGCGCACCATCGCCGAGCGCATCGCGGAGGAGCTCGACGACGAGGTCGGCGGGCTGGTCGGCTACCAGGTCCGGTTCACCGACAAGGCGTCCGCCTCGACGCGGATCAAGCTGATGACCGACGGCATCCTGCTCAACGAGATGAACCACGACCGGATGCTCAGCCGGTACGACACGATCATCATCGACGAGGCGCACGAGCGCAGCCTCAACATCGACTTCCTCCTGGGCTACCTGCACCGCCTGCTGCCGCAGCGCCCCGACCTGAAGGTGATCATCACCTCGGCGACGATCGATCCGCAGAGCTTCGCGGCCCACTTCGCCGACGCCGCCGGCGAGCCCGCGCCGATCATCGAGGTCTCCGGCCGCACCTACCCGGTCGAGATCCGCTACCGCCCGCTGGTCGCCGAGGAACCGGAGGAGGACGACGACACCGACGTCCCCGACGCGACGAGCGGCAGCCGCGACCTGATGACCGGCATCGCCGACGCCCTGGCCGAGCTGGCGCGCGAGGATCCGGGCGACGTCCTGGTGTTCCTCTCGGGCGAGAACGAGATCCGCGACGCCGAGGACGCCATCCGCGGTCGGAACCTGCCGGGCACCGAGGTGCTCCCCCTCTACGGGCGCCTGTCGGCGGCCGATCAGCACCGCGTCTTCGAGAAGGGGCGCACCCCCGGCGTCCGCCGCCGCGTCGTGCTCGCGACCAACGTGGCGGAGACGAGTCTCACCGTCCCCGGGATCCGCTACGTGATCGACGGCGGCACGGCCCGCATCTCGCGCTACAGCGCGCGCTCGAAGGTGCAGCGGCTGCCGATCGAGGCGGTGTCGCAGGCCTCCGCGAACCAGCGCTCCGGCCGCTCGGGCCGCACCAGCGCGGGCATCGCGATCCGCCTCTACTCCGAGGAGGACTACCTCCGCCGCCCCGAGTACACCGATCCCGAGATCCTGCGCACGGGCCTGGCCGCGGTCATCCTGCAGATGATCTCGCTCGGACTGGGCGACATCGCCTCGTTCCCGTTCCTCACTCCGCCCGACTCCCGCGGCATCAAGGACGGCCTCGACCTGCTCACGGAGCTCGGCGCCCTCCGCGTCCCCGGCTCCCCCTCCGCCGCGCCGCGAGACGCCGCTCCGGTGCGCGGCACGCCGCCGAGCGCGCACTCGAGCGGCGTCCCGCGCAAGGGGGCGGAGGCCGCGCCGCAGCTCACGCGCATCGGGCGCGACCTCGCGCGGCTCCCCATCGATCCGCGCTTCGGCCGGATGGTGATCGAGTCGCGCCGCCACGGCGTCAGCCGCGAGGTGATGGCGATCGTCGCGGGCCTCACGATCCAGGACGTCCGCGAGCGCCCTCTCGAGCGCCGCGCGCAGGCCGACCAGCAGCACGCGCGCTTCGTCGATCCCACCAGCGACTTCCTCACCCTGCTGAACCTCTGGAACTACGTGGAGGAGAAGCAGGAGGAGCTCTCCTCGAGCGCCTTCCGGCGCCTGTGCAAGGCCGAGTACCTCAACTACCTGCGCGTGCGCGAGTGGCAGGACGTGTTCCGCCAGCTGCGCCAGCTCGCGCGCCCCCTCAAGCTCGAGCTGGGCGAGCCGAAGGTCGACCCCGACGGGATCCACCGGAGCCTCCTGGCCGGCCTGCTCTCGCACTTGGGCATCAAGGACACCACCTCGCAGCAGGCGCAGCGCGCGGCGAAGAGCCGCGAGCGCCAGAACGTGCAGTACATCGGCGCCCGCAACGCGAAGTTCTCGATCTTCCCCGGCAGCGCCCTGGCCAAGAAGCTCCCCGACGCGGTGATGAGCGCCGAGCTGGTCGAGACCAGCCGCCTCTTCGCCCGCTCGAACGCCGCGATCGATCCGGCCTGGGCCGAGGCGATCGCGGGCGACCTCGTCAAGCGGCAGTTCAGCGAGCCGCACTGGGAGAAGGCGCAGGGCGCGGCCGTCGCCTACGAGAAGGTCACGCTCTACGGCGTGCCGATCATCGCCCGCCGCCGCGTGCAGTTCTCGCGGATCGACGCCTCGTACGCCCGCGAGCTGTTCATCCGGCACGCCCTCGTCGAGGGCGAGTGGGAGTCGCGCCACGCCTTCGACCGCAAGAACCGGGCCCTGCGGGCCGAGCTCGAGCGGCTGGAGGAGCGCACGCGCCGCCGCGACCTGCTCGTCGACGACGAGGCCGTGTTCGACTTCTACGACCGCCGACTCCCCCGCGACATCACCTCGGTGCGCTCGTTCGACTCCTGGTGGCGGACGACCCAGCACGACGAGCCCGACCTGCTGACGATGACGCAGGAGACGCTCCTCCCCGAGGACGCGGAGCAGATCGACGAGACCGCGTTCCCCACGCAGTGGCGCCAGGCCGACCAGCGCTTCCGCCTCTCGTACCGGTTCGAGCCGGGGACGGAGGAGGACGGAGTGACGGTGCACGTGCCGCTCGCCCTCCTGCCCCGCGTGACGCCCCTCGGCTTCGACTGGCTCGTGCCGGGGCTCCGGGCCGAGCTGGTCACCGCGATGATCAAGGCGCTGCCCAAGCACCTGCGCCGGAACGTGGTGCCCGCGAACGACTGGGCGCGCAAGCTCACCGCGTCCCTGCCGCACGACGTGCCGAATCCGCCGACGGAGTCGTTCGCGGCGACCCTGGCCGGAGCGATCCGCCGCGAGGCCGGCGTGGTGGTGCAGCCCGAGGACTTCGACCTCGAGCGCATCCCCTCGCACCTGCGGGTCACCTTCGCCGTCGCCGACGAGCGGGGGCGCACGATCGCCGCCGGCAAGGAGCTCGCCCCGCTGGCCGAGCGCCTGCGCGGTCGGGTCCGCGACGAGGTCGCCCGCGTGGTCGAGGCCCGGGTCCCCGACGCGCTCGAGCGCCGGGGTCTGAAGACCTGGGACATGCCGGAGCTGCCCCGCGTCACCGACACCCGGCAGGGCGGGAACACCATCCGCGCCTACCCCGCCCTGATCGACGACGGCGACTCTGTCTCGATCCGCCTGCTCGCCACGGCCGAGGACCAGGCGCGCGAGCACCCGAGAGGCGTCCGCCGCCTCCTCCTGCTCGCGACGCCGAGCCCCGTCGCCTACGTGCAGCAGCACCTCACCTCGAACGAGAAGCTCGTGCTCGCGCAGAGCCCGTACCAGAACACGACCGCGCTCTTCACCGACTGCCTGCTCGCCTGCGTCGACGCGGTCCTCTGGCGGATGAAGCCCGACGGGATGCTCTTCCTCCGCGCCGAGTTCGACGCCGTGCGCGACCGGGTCTCGGCGAGCGTCATGGACGCGATGTTCGAGACCGTGAAGACGGTCACGACGATCCTCACCACCGCCCGGGGCGTCGAGAAGGCGCTCAAGGCCTCGACGAGCATGGCGCTCCTGCCCGCCCTCACGGATGCGCGGGAGCAGCTCTCCGGTCTGGTCTACCCGGGCTTCGTCTCGGCGACCGGAGTGGAGCGGCTGCGGCACCTCCCGCGCTACCTCGGCGGGATCACCGAGCGCTTCGGAAAGATCGCCGAGAACGTCGGGCGCGACCGCGTCTGGCTGAACGAGGTGCAGGCGGCCCAGGAGCTCTACCGCTCGGCAGGCGGCGTCGTGCCGCTGCCCGCGCACGCCCCGGAGCGGATCGCGCGCGCCCGCTGGATGATCGAGGAGCTGCGGGTGAGCTTCTTCGCGCAGTCGCTCGGCACCGCCGAGAGCGTGTCGCTGCAGCGGATCCGCAAGGTGCTGGCCGGCTGACGCGCCCCTCCGCCGAGGGAACCGCGACCCGTCGAGGGGCCCTCGGGCAGCGGTCTCCCTCGACGAACCGCAGTCCCCTCCGGAGCGCTAGTGTCGTCCGGTGGGCAGCTACACCGATCTCCTGAAGACCCCCGGGGTGGGGCGCATCATCCTCGCGCAGCTGACCGCGCGCTTCCCGTTCGGCATGCTCTCGCTGGCGTTCCTCCTGCACGTGGAGCGGGTGCACCACTCCTACGCCGCCGCCGGCCTGGTGCTCGGCTCGATGTCGATCGGGCAGGCCATCGCCGGGCCGCTGACCAGCCGCCTGATGGGGCGGCTCGGAATGCGCCGCGTGCTGACGATCACCCTCGTGGTCTGCGCGGGCGCGATCATCGCGATGGCCGTGCTCCCGCTCGAGGTGTGGCAGTTCGTCGTGATCGGGTTCGTCGCCGGCCTGAGCATGCCGCCGGTGCAGCCCGCCGTGCGGACCATCTACCCCAAGATGGTCACCAGCTCGCAGCTGACCCCGCTCTTCTCGCTCGACGCCTCCGCGCAGGAGATCATCTGGG
Organism: Rathayibacter sp. AY1C2; assembly: GCF_002931195.1. Taxonomy (NCBI): domain Bacteria; kingdom Bacillati; phylum Actinomycetota; class Actinomycetes; order Micrococcales; family Microbacteriaceae; genus Rathayibacter; species Rathayibacter sp. AY1C2. The sequence goes on from NZ_PSWG01000010.1 coordinate 51,888, forward strand.
TGCTCGGCCCGGTGCTGGCGACGCTCGTGTCGATCCAGGTGTCGACGGTCGCGGGCATCCTGACCGCCGCCGCGTTCCTGATCGGCGGCGGGATCTGGTTCATCGCCTCGCCCGAGGTGGGCCGCGTCCGCATCCCGCGCTCGAAGCGCCGCCTCGGCGTGGTGCTCACGAAGCCCCCGGTGCTGCTGGCCACGGTCGTCGGCTTCCTCCTCATCGGCGCCTGCTCGGCGGTCGAGGCGGGCGTGGTCGCGGTGTTCGGCGAGGGCGGAGTCGAGTCGGGCGTCGTGCTCGCCGTGTTCGCGGCGGGGTCCCTGGTCGGCGGCCTCGCCCTCGGCCACATCCCGATCAGCCGGTGGGCGACCGCGCGACGGATGCTGATCGTCACGGTCGGCATGGGTCTGGCGGCGGTCTCGACCGACTTCTGGTGGCTGTGCGTCACGCTGTTCCTCGCGGGCATCGGCATCGCCCCCGCTCTCGCGGCTCTGTTCGCGATCACCGCCTCGAGCGTGCGCTTCTCGGACACGGCGGAGGCCTACGGCTGGGTCGGCACCGGTCAGCTGATCGGCGCGGCGCTGGGCTCCGCGATCGCCGGCGTGCAGATCGACCAGGCCGGGCCGACCGCCGCCATCGTCGTCGCCGCCGCCTTCGCCCTGGTCGGCTTCCTGGTGCCCCTGCTCGGCCGCCGTTACCACCCGGATCTCCGCGGGCGCGACGCCAGCCCGCTGCCCGACACCGAGCCGGTCACGCTGCCCTCCTAGGCCGCCACCCCGGTTGTCCCGCGCCTGTCGGGCACCCTAGGGTGAAGGCCCACGACGACGAGGGGACGGCATGGGACTGCGGGAGGACGCGGAGGAGCTGGTGCGCGAGCACCGGCGCGCCGCCGCCCGGACCGACCTCCTCGACCCCTGGTCCGATCCGGAGACCCCGGAGTGGTGCACGGAGCTCGCCGCCGCGCTCTGGCAGGGGTCCTTCCGCCCGAGTCCCGTCTACTTCCGCCGCGAGGAGTCCTCGCACGCCTGGCGCGGCCCGCACTCGACCCGCCTGCACCACCTCGGCTACGGGTGGCAGCTCACCGCGCACCGCGAGCAGCACGGGGTCGTCGCCTCCGAGACGGCGGTGGTCCTCGAGACGGGCTCCCTCTGGCGCGGACTCGGCATCGGCCGGCGCCCCGTGCGCGCGCTCCGCGGCCGGCTCGGCGTCGAGGGCCTGCAGGCGGGCCACGACGTGCACTTCGCCGCGCGCGGCATCGACGAGCGCAGCGACGCGGAGCGCGCCGAGCGACGCCTCCTCTTCGGGGTGGCCGGTCTCGCGGCGCTGATCGAGGACGACGTGCACGTGGGACCGCACGGCGAGCTCGACTGGAGCGTCTGAGGCGCGTGCCAGCATGGGAGGCATGAGCGTCCCCCTGATCCCCCTCAACGACGGCCGCGCGATCCCCCAGCTCGGGCTCGGCGTCTACAAGATCGGCGACGAGGAGGCGGCCCGCACGGTCGCCGTCGCCCTGGAGGCCGGCTACCGGCACGTCGACACCGCCACCCTCTACGGCAACGAGCGCGGAGTCGGCGAGGGGATCCGCGCGAGCGGCCTCCCCCGCGAGCAGGTCTTCGTGACGACCAAGGTCTGGAACGACGACCACGGCTTCGACGAGACCCTCGCCGCCTTCGACCGGAGCCTCGAGCTGCTCGGCACCGACTACGTCGACCTCTACCTCGTGCACTGGCCGATCCCCTCGCGCGACCGCTACGTCGACACCTACCGTGCCCTCGAGCGCCTGCAGAGCGAGGGGCGGGCCCGCTCGATCGGCGTCTCGAACTTCGCCGAGGAGCACGTGCAGCGCCTGCTCGACGAGACGGGAGTGGTGCCCGCGATCAACCAGGTCGAGCTGCACCCGCGGCTGCCCCAGGAGGAGCTGCGCGCCTTCGACACCGCCCACGGGATCGTCACCGAGGCCTGGTCGCCGCTGGCACGCGGGCGCCTCCTCGACGAGCCTGCCCTGGCCCGCGTCGCCGCGAAGCACGGCGTCTCGCCGGCGCAGGCGGTGCTGCGCTGGCACGTGCAGCTCGGCGTCGTCGTGATCCCGAAGTCGGTGACGCCGGAGCGGATCCGCGAGAACCTGGACGTCTTCGGCTTCGCCCTCGACGACGAGGACCTCGCCGCGATCGCCGGGCTCGCGACCGGTGAGCGCACCGGCCGCGACCCGCGCTTCGACTGAGGCTCCGGCGATGACGGCGGGCAGGGTCCTGCTCCTGCACGGCCTGGGCGGCTCGGGCCGCACCTGGTGGCGGCTGAGCCGCGAGCTGACCGCGGCGGGCTGGAGCGTCTCCGCTCCCGACCTGCGCGGACACGGCGACGGGCCGCGCCGCGGCTCCGCCCGCCACGACGCCTACGCCGACGACGCCCTCGCGCGGGGACCGTTCGACCTCGTCGTCGGGCACTCGCTCGGCGGAGCGGTCGCGGTGCGCGCCGCCGCCCGCGAGTCCGGCTGGGCGGGGCGCCTGGCGCTGCTGGACCCGGTGCTCCGGCTCGCCCCGGAGCAGCGGGCCGCCGTCCGCGCGGGCGAGCTCGCCGGTCTCGTGGTCTCGGCCGAGGAGCTCGCTGTCGCGCAGCCGCTCTGGGACGAGCGGGACCGGGCCGAGAAGCTCGCCGCGGTGCGGGCCGCCGATCCGGCCGCGGTGGCGGCGACGATCGACGACAACGATCCGTGGGACCTGCTGGCGGACCTGCCGGGCCTCCGCCCGCCGGTCCTCGTGCTGGCCGGCGATCCGCAGGTCGAGACGCTGCTCCCTCCCTCCCTCGCCGCCCTGGTGCTGCGCGCGAATCCGCGCATCCGGTACGCGGTCGTGGCCGGCGCAGGTCACAGCCCCCACCGCGACCGTCCGGAGGAGACGCTCGCGATGCTCCGCGAGTGGGCCGAGAGCCCGGCGACAGCCTGACCGACCCGCCGGCCCGGTCCGTGTTTCGTCCGGATGAAATCTGGCAGGGGGGACTGGGCCGCACCGTTTCCTGTGAATACCCTCGCAGAGGACGCGATCCCCTCCCAGTCTTCGGGAGGTGCGCGTCGGGGCCGCCGACGCGGCGGCCCGTTCTCGAGGAGAGGGAGCCCCAGTGGCGCGAACCACCACGAACACCCCGAGCGGCCGCCGACGCCGCTCGCTGATCGGCTCGAGCGCGATGATCGGAGCGGGCGCCCTCGTCGCCGGCTTCGCCTTCGCGCCGACGGCGAGCGCCGTCGAGCCGGTCGACTTCGCCGACACCGTCACGGTCGACGGCATCATGACCCACCTGGAGGCGCTCCAGTCGATCGCGGACGCCAACGGCGGCACCCGCGCGATCGGCACCCCGGGCTACGAGCTGAGCGGCGAGTACGTGGAGAAGGTCCTCGCGGGCGCCGGCTACACGACGCAGCGCCAGGACTTCACCACCGCGACGCAGACGATCGACGCGTTCACGCTGACCACCGGGACCGGCGCCGTCGGCACCCCGATGGAGTTCACTCCGTCGACGCCCGAGGGCGGCGTGACCGGTGAGCTCATCGCCCCCGTCGATCCGCTCGGCTGCACCACGGACGCCTGGACCGGCCTCGACGCCACCGGGAAGGTCGCGCTCGTCAGCCGCGGCTCCTGCAGCTTCCTCGAGAAGTCGGTCGCCGCCGGTGCCGCCGGCGCCGCCGCGATCATCATCTACGACAACGCGCCGAGCGACGCCCTCAACGGGACGTTCGGCGGACAGGACGAGGCCGCCGTCCCCGGCGTCGGCGTCACGCAGGCCGAGGGTCAGGCGCTGCTGGCGTCACTCCCCGCGAGCGTCTCGGTCCTCATCGACCAGACGACGACCGAGGTGGAGACCTTCAACATCGTCACGGAGACCCCGGGCGGCGACCACGACAACGTGGTCATGCTCGGCGCGCACCTCGACAGCGTGCCCGCCGGCCCCGGCATCAACGACAACGGCTCCGGATCCGCGACGCTGCTCGAGACGGCCGTGCAGCTGGCCGCCGCGGGCGACACGACCAACGCGGTCCGCTTCGCCTGGTGGGGCGCCGAGGAGGTGGGCCTGGTCGGCTCCTACACCTACGTCGACTCCCTGACGGAGGAGGACGCCTCGAAGATCGCGACCTACATGAACTTCGACATGGTCGCCTCGCCGAACTACGTGATCTCCGTCTACGACGCGGACCAGTCCACCTACGAGGCCCCCGTGGACGTGCCCGCCGGCTCGATCGCGACCGAGAAGGCGTTCACCGACTACTTCGACTCGATCGACCAGCCCTGGATCGACACCGCGTTCGACGGACGCAGCGACTACGACGGCTTCATCTCGGTCGGCATCCCGTCCTCGGGCGTCTTCACCGGCGCCGACGACGTCAAGACGGAGGAGGAGGTCGCGCTGTTCGGCGGCACCGCCGGCATCACGCACGACCCGAACTACCACTCCGCCGCCGACGACATCGACAACATCAACCAGGAGGCGCTCGGCATCACGTCGAAGGCCATCGCCTTCGTGACCGCCTCGTTCGCCGCGGACACCTCCGCGATCGACGCCGAGAAGGACCCGACCACGCCGACCCCGACGCCGGAGCCCACCGTGGCCCCGACCGCCGAGCCGACCGTCGCTCCGACCGCGCAGCCGACCGTCGCCCCGACGACCGCGCCCACCACCGCGCCGACGGCCGCTCCCACCCCGAGCAGCACGCCGACCGCCGTGGCGCCGCACCCCGGCGGCCGCCCGCCCCTGGCCTCGACGGGAGCCGACGTCGGCCTGCCGCTGGGCCTCGGCGGACTGCTGATCACCGGCGGCGTCGGCGGGCTCCTGCTCGCCGCGCTGCGCCGCCGGCGCGCCGAGCGCGCCTAGCCGCCACCGCCCCGGTGCCGTCCGGCCGTCGCCCCGCGCGACGACCGGACGGCACCGTCGTTCCGCCCTGGGGGGACCCCGGACCGTCGAGACCACCCGCTGCAGCGGGTCCCTTCGACGGTCGGGGGCTCCCTCGCGTCCGACAGGGCTTCCGGCGGCCGGGGGACACGGTGTTCACTGGGCGCATGCGAGCCATCTGGAAGGGCGCGATCACCTTCGGCCTGGTCAACGTGCCGGTGAAGATCTACAGCGCGACCGAGGACCACGACATCCCGCTGCACCAGGTCCACGACAAGGACGGCGGGCGGATCCGGTATCAGCGCAAGTGCGAGATCTGCGGCGAGGTCGTCACCTTCGACCACATCGACAAGGCCTACGACGACGGCGAGCGCACCGTGGTCCTGTCCAAGGACGAGCTCAAGGCGCTGCCGGAGGAGCGCGACCGCGAGATCGACGTCGTGCAGTTCGTGCCCAGCGAGCAGGTCGACCCGATCATGTTCGACCGCGCCTACATCCTGGAGCCCGACTCCTCCTCCCCCAAGGCCTACGTCCTGCTGCGCCGCACCCTCGAGCAGACGGACCGCACCGCGATCGTCGAGTTCGCGCTGCGGCAGAAGACCCGCCTCGCCGCGCTGCGCGTGCGCGGCAAGCTCCTGATGCTGCAGACCCTGCTCTGGGCGGACGAGGTGCGGGAGGTCGAGTTCCCGTCGCTGGAGGGCAGCACCCGGATCGCGGCGCGCGAGCTCGAGATGTCGGCGCACCTGGTCGACTCCTACTCCGAGGACTTCGACGCCGCGAAGTTCCACGACGCGTACCAGGAGGAGCTGCGCACGCTGATCGACGCCAAGATCGAGCAGGGCGACGCCCTCGACACCGCCGCGACCTTCGGCGAGGCGCCGGAGGAGGAGGGCGGCGGCGAGGTGCTCGACCTGATGGAGGCGCTCAAGCGCTCGGTCGAGCGCAGCCGCGGGGCGAAGGGCGCGCCGGCGGAGGAGGCTCCCGCCGAGAAGAAGGCCGCGACGAAGCCCGCCCCGAAGAAGGCGGCGAAGGCTCCGGCGACGACCGCCGCGAAGAAGAAGCCCGCGGCGAAGAAGGCCGACACGGAGAAGGGCGCCGACGCGCCTGCGAAGAAGCGGACCCCGAAGAAGACCGCGGCGGCGGAGAAGGCGGCGTCCTAGCCCCGCCGGATGCGGAGGGTCGGGGTCAGACGGAGCCTCAGGCCCGCTCGGCCGCCCGGTCGGGCTCGTCGGCCGCGTCCAGCTCGTCCACGTCGTCGAGGTCGACCGCGACCGAGCTGACCAGCGCGAGCAGCGCCTCCGCGTAGGCGTTCTCGGCCGCCGCGTCCTCGAAGGTCCGCGCCCGGCCGCCGAGCTCGACCTCGACGGCGAACCGCGTCTCCGGCTCGGCGAGGCGACGGAGGGAGCGGAAGGTCCCGCGGAGGAGCTCGCGCAGCTGGTCCTCCCGCGGCAGCCAGAGCGAGTCCTCCAGGGAGACGGAGTCGAGCGCCCATTCCGTGGTGCCGTTGAAGCCGAGGACGGTCCCGCTCGGGTACTCGTGCGCCTCGATGGTCATGTCGCTGACGGTGAAGACGTCGCCGTCGAAGCCCTCCCGCTCGATGCGGAAGCGGTCACCGGTGCGGGGCGTCCAGCGCACGCCCGCCGTGCGCAGGGCACGGGCCAGCTCGAAGGAGATCATCCGACGAGTGTGGCCCGCGAAGCCGCGAACGCGCCGCGAGCGGCACCCGCGCGCCCCGATGTCGGTGGATGAGTTTACGTTCATGAAACGTCCGGTTCACAGGCCGGGCACCCGCACTGCATAGCGTGACCATGCGTGCCCCTTCCGGGGGTGCGCCGGCCGCGCCGCGCGGCGACGACGCTGCGACCGCTCTTCCGAGCGGCGATCGAGAGGACCACCATGCCCGACTCTCCCACCCCGCCCGACCGCCGCCGGAGGCGCGGGCTCGGCCTGGCGGCCCTGACCGGACTGGCCCTGGCGGCCGCTCCGCTGGTCGCGACCTCCGCCGCGGCCGCGCCCTCGGGCGACGAGCTCGTCATCAGCGAGGTCTTCGCCCGCGGAGGCTCCGCCGGTGCCGCGTTCAGCAACCGCTACGTGGAGCTCTACAACCCCACCGCCGCCGAGATCGCCCTCGGCGGCCTCTCGATCCAGTACCGCTCGGCGACCGGCACCGCGAACCCCACCACGACCGTGCCGCTCACCGGCTCGGTGCCCGCCGGCGGCCACTTCCTGCTCGCCGGCGCCAGCAACGGCACCAACGGCGCGGCCCTGCCGACGCCCGACCAGAGCGCGAACGGCCTCAACATGGCCGCCGCGGGCGGCACCCTCTTCCTCGTCGACGGGACCTCGGCGCTCGTGGCGCCGCCCACCGGCGCCGCCGCCCAGCCGGACGCGGTGATCGACCTCGTCGGCTACGGCACCTCGAACACCTTCGAGTCGTCCGTCGCCACGGTGCCCTCCCTCACCCAGACGATCGCCCGCGCAGACACCGCCACCGGCGACACCGACGTCAACTCGGCCGACTTCGCGCTCGGCGCACCGACCCCGCAGGCCGCGGGCGGAGGATCCGAGCCCGAGCCCACGACGCCGCCGACGACTACCCCGCCGACCACCCCGCCGGCCGAGATCCCGGCCGTCTCCATCGCGGAGATCCAGGGCACCGGCGACGCGTCGCCGCTCGTCGGCAGCACCGTCACCACCTCCGGCGTCGTCACCGCGCGCTACCCGTCCGGCGGCTACAACGGCTACGTCATCCAGACCCCCGGCACCGGCGGCGAGAGCTCGCGCACGGCCTCCGACGCCGTCTTCGTCTTCTCCTCCGCCTCCGTCGGGTCGGTCGCGATCGGCGACCACCTGCGCATCACCGGCGAGGTGAGCGAGTACAACGGCCTGACCGAGCTCACCCCGACCTCGGCCGCGACCGTCGTGAAGCTCGACGACGCCGCCGCAGCGCCGGTCCCGGCCGCCGTCGCGCTCCCCCGCACCGCCGCCGAGCGCGAGGTGCTCGAGAGCATGCTGATCGCTCCGCAGGGCGCCTACACGGTCACCGACACCTTCGACCTGAACAGCTTCGGCTCGGTCGGCCTCGCCGCCGGCACGTCCCCGCTGCTCACGCCGACCGAGGTCGCCCGCCCCGGCTCGCCGGAGCTCGCGGCCGTCGTCGCCGACAACGCCGCCCGCGCGATCACCCTCGACGACGGCGCCTCGATCAACTTCCTCGGCGCCGCCGCGAACAAGGCGATCCCGCTGCCCTACCTCACCACCACCGCGCCGATCCGCGTGGGTGCTCCGGCGACCTTCACCCGCCCCGTCGTCCTCGACTACCGCAACGGCGGCTGGGCCTTCCAGCCCACCACGCAGCTGACCGTCGAGAACGCCGGCGACGTGCAGCCCGCGACCTTCGCGAACACCCGGACCGCGAAGCCCGAGGCCGTCGGCGGCGACCTCTCGATCGCGTCCTTCAACGTGCTCAACTACTTCTCCACCACCGGCGACTCGATCACCGGCTGCACCTTCTACACCGACCGCGACGGCGACCCCGTCACGGTCAACAGCGGCTGCGACGCCCGCGGAGCGGCGAACGCCGATGACCTCGAGCGCCAGCAGGCCAAGATCGTGACCGCGATCAACACCCTCGGCGCGGGCGTCGTCTCGCTCGAGGAGATCGAGAACTCGGCCAAGTTCGGCAAGCCGCGCGACGAGGCCCTCGCCACCCTGACCGCCGCGCTGAACACGGCGGCCGGCTCCGAGGTCTGGGCCTACGTACCCTCCCCCGCAGCGCTCCCCGCGCTCGCGGACGAGGACGTCATCCGCACCGCCTTCATCTACAAGAAGGCCGTCATCGAGCCGGTCGGCGAGTCCGTCGTGCTCAACGACACGGTGAACTTCTCGAACGCCCGCAAGCCCCTCGCCCAGGAGTTCCGCCTCCTCGGCGACAGCGCCAGCGAGTTCGTCGCGATCGTGAACCACTTCAAGTCGAAGGGCTCCGGATCCGGCGCCGACGCCGACCAGGGCGACGGCCAGGGCGCCTCGAACGCCTCGCGCGTGAAGCAGGCGACCGCCCTCGTCGCCTTCGCCGACCGCCTCCGCACCGAGAAGGCCACCGAGCTCGTCTACCTGCTGGGCGACTTCAACGCCTACTCGAAGGAGGACCCGGTGAAGGTGATCACCGACGCCGGCTACATCGACCAGGGTGCGAAGGACGGCAAGTACTCGTACTCGTTCGACGGCGCGGTCGGCTCGCTGGATCACGTCTTCGCCTCGCCCGCGGCCGACAGGACGGTCACCGGGGTCGACACCTGGAACATCAATAGCGGCGAGTCCGTGGCACTGGAGTACAGCCGCTACGACTACAACGCGACGATCTTCTACGACACCTCGGCGTACCGCTCCAGCGACCACGACCCGGTCGTCGTCGGCCTCGACCTGCCCGAGACCCAGACGGACCCGGAGCCCGAGCCCGTCACGGTCATCGACGTCGCGACCACCGCCTCCACCAAGCGCCTCGCCGTCGTGCGGACGCTGACGGTGTCGGCGGTGAACAACGGCGACGAGACGGTCTCGATCGAGATCACGACGGCGTACGGCAGCAAGACGAAGAAGACGGTCAAGCCCGGCCAGTCGTTCACGGTCAAGACCGTGACCGTCTTCAAGCCCATCAAGGCCGGCACGGCGACCATCGAGGTCACCGCGCCCGACGGCACCGAGCGCGTCTACAAGCAGGCGTACCGCGGCGCCTGATCCCGCGCGACCCCTGACCTCGACGAGCTCCGGCTCCTAGAGTTCGGGGATGCCCGAGGGAGACAGTGTGCACCGTCTCGCTGCCCGCCTCAGGCGGGCGGCGGACGGCCGCACCGTCCTCGAGGGCGAGCTGCGCTCCGGGGACGCGGCCGGCACCTCCCTCGCCGGGCTGAGGATCCTCGAGCACGACACCCACGGCAAGCACCTCCTCACCCGCTTCTCCGGCGGAACGACCCTGCACACCCACCTGCGGATGCAGGGCTCCTGGACCGTGACCGCTCCCGGCCGAGCGGTCCCCCGCTCGGTGCAGAAGGACGTCCGCGTCCGCCTCCGCCTCGACGACGACTCGACCGTGTGGGGCATCGACCTCCCGGTCGTCGAGCTCCTCGCCACCCGCGACGAGCCGCGCGCCGTCGGGCACCTCGGGCCCGACCCGCTCCGCGCGGACTGGGACGCCGACGAGGCCGTCCGGCGCCTCTCCCGCCTCCCGGACCGGCCCGTCGTCGCCGCACTCCTCGACCAGCGCTGCCTCGCGGGCCTCGGCAACCTCTGGGCCAACGAGGTCTGCTTCCTCCGCGGGGTCTGGCCCTGGCGGCCGATCGGCTCCCTCGACGTCCGCGCCCTCGTGGCGACCGCGGCGAGAGGCCTCCGCGCCTCCGTCACGATCCCGGGGATGTTTCAGACCACCACCGGTGACACCCGCCGCGGCGAGCGGCACTGGGTCGCGGGGCGCGCCGGGCGCCCGTGCCTGCGCTGCGGCACGACGGTGCTCGTCCGCGACGAGGTCCGCGACGACCCCGAGCAGCGCCGCACCTGGTGGTGCCCGCACTGCCAGCCGGAGCAGGCGGCCGCCCCCTGAGCCCGCGTACCGCCGCCTGAAGCCCGCGTACCGCTGCCGACGGCCCGTGCGTAGGCTGGCCGCATGACGAACGAGTGGGGAACTCCGGACCCGTCCGCCCGGCGAGACCGGTCCGCGGAGGTCGTCCCGGCGGCCGCCTCCGGCGAGGAGGTGGAGACCGCCCGCGTCGAGGACGCCGAGCGCGCGCTCGCTGTGCGCGAGGTCAAGCGGCGCCGCGACTTCCTGGGATCGGTCGGCGGATGGGCGAGCGTCTCGGCGATCACGACCGCCGTCTGGGTCGGCACAGGGGCCGACGGCTACTTCTGGCCGATCTGGCCGATGATCGGGATCGGGATCGGCGTCGTCGGCCAGGCCGCGTCGATCTGGGGTCCCGCCCGCAAGGAGATCACCGAGGCGGACATCGCCGCCGAGATGCAGCGCCGGGAGAAGCGCGGCCGCTGATCAGTCCAGGCGGCCGACCGAGGTGACGCGGACGACGGCCGCACCATGCTCGTCCGACTCGGCGAGGTCGACGGTCGCCGAGATCCCCCAGTCGTGGTCGCCGGCCGGATCGTCGAAGATCTGCCGCACGAGCCACTGCGTCGGCTCCTCCGTGACGAGCAGCATCTTCGGCCCCCGGGCGTCGGGCCCGATGCCGATGCTGTCGTGCTCGTCGTAGTAGTCGTCCAGCGCGGCGCCCCACGCGTCGGCGTCGAAGCCGGCGGCGGCGTCGAGCTCGCCGAGCGCCTCGTGGTCGTCGAGGGCGGCGAGGGTCACCCGGCGGAACATCTCGTTGCGCACCAGCACGCGGAAGGCGCGGTGGTTCGCGGTGAGGCGGCGCGGAGCGGGCGGCACGATCGCCTGGTCCGCCGCGTGGAGCGCCGGATTGACCAGCTCCTCCCACTCGTCGACCAGCGAGGAGTCGACCTGGCGCACGAGCTCGCCCAGCCACTCGATCAGGTCGTGCAGCTCCTCGTTCTTCAGCTCGTCGGGGATGGTCTGCCGGGCCGCGCGGAACGCGTCGGACAGGTAGCGCAGCACCAGTCCCTCCGAGCGGGAGAGCTTGTAGAACGCGGTGTACTCGCCGAAGGACATCGCCCGCTCGTACATGTCGCGCACGACCGACTTCGGCGAGAGCTCGAAGTCCTTCACCCACGGCTGCGCCGCGGTGTAGGTCTCGAAGGTCGCCTCGAGGAGCTCCTCGAGCGGCTTGGGGTGCGTGACGGACTCGAGCAGCTCCATCCGCTCCTCGTACTCGATCCCGTCGGCCTTCATCGCGGCGACGGCCTCGCCGCGGGCCTGGAACTGCTGGGCCCCCAGGATCGGGCGCGGGTCGTCGAGGGTCGCCTCGAGCACCGAGATCACGTCGAGCGCGAAGCTCGGCGACTCCGGGTCGAGAACGTCGAACACGGCCAGCGCGAACGGCGAGAGCGGCTGGTTGAGCGCGAAGTTCGGCTGCAGGTCGACGGTCAGGCGGATGCGGGTCACGCCGTCGGCGCCGACGCTCTGCTCGACCACGCCCGCCTCCCGCAGCGTCCGGTAGATGCCGAGCGCCCGGCGGGCGAGCTGCAGCTGCCGCTTCCACGGCTCGTGGTTGTCGAAGATCAGGGCGTGCACGTTCGCGTAGGCGTCGCCGCCGCGGGCGATCACGTTCAGCAGCATCGCCGACGTGATCGTCATGTGCGAGGTCAGCGTCTCGGGCTCGGCGTCGACGAGCTTGCGGAAGCTCGGCTCGCCCCAGCTGACGAAGCCCTGCGGCGCGCGCTTGGCGACCCACTTCCTCCGCTTCTTCGGGTCCTCGCCCATCTTGTCGAGAGCCTTCCGGTTCTCGGACTCGTGCTCGGGGGCCTGCACGACCACGGTCCCGGCGGTGTCGTACCCCGCGCGACCGGCGCGGCCGGCGATCTGGTGGAACTCGCGGGCCGAGAGCTGGCGGGTCCGGGTGCCGTCGTACTTGGTCAGCGCGGTGAGCAGCACGGTGCGGATCGGGACGTTGATGCCGACGCCGAGGGTGTCCGTGCCGCAGATCACGCGCAGCATGCCCTGCTGGGCGAGCTGCTCGACCAGGCGGCGGTACTTCGGCAGCATGCCCGCGTGGTGCACGCCGATCCCCAGCCGGAGCAGCCGGGACAGGGTCTTGCCGAACGCGGTGGTGAAGCGGAAGCCGCCGATCACCTCGGCGATGCGGTCGCGGTGCTCGCGGGTGGCGATGTTCGCGCTGGTGAGCGCCTGCGCGCGCTCGAGAGCGGCCGCCTGCGAGAAGTGCACGACGTAGACCGGCGACTGGTTCGTCGAGAGCAGCTCCTCGATGGAGTCGTGGATCGGCGCGATCTCGTAGAAGTAGTGCAGCGGCACCGGGCGCTCCACGCCGGTGACCCGGGCGGTCTCCCGGCCCGTACGGCGGCTGAGGTCGGCGGCGAGCGCCGTCACGTCGCCGAGGGTGGCCGACATCAGCACGAACTGCACGTGTGGGAGGGTGAGCAGCGGCACCTGCCAGGCCCAGCCGCGCGCCGGGTCCGCGTAGAAGTGGAACTCGTCCATCACGACCTGGTCGACCGGGGTGTCCTCGCCGTGCCGGAGCGCGAGGTTCGCGAGGATCTCGGCCGTGCAGCAGATGATCGGCGCGTCGGCGTTCACCGAGGAGTCGCCGGTGACCATCCCGACGTTGGAGGCGCCGAAGACGTCGACCAGCGCGAAGAACTTCTCGGAGACGAGCGCCTTGATCGGCGCCGTGTAGAAGCTGCGGCGTCCGGAGGCGAGCGCCGCGGCGTGCGCGCCGATCGCGACGAGCGACTTGCCGGTGCCGGTGGGCGTCGAGAGGATCAGGTTGGAGCCGGAGGCGATCTCGAGCATGGACTCGTCCTGCGCCGGGTAGAGCGGGAGGCCGCGCGACTCCGCCCACTCGGTGAAGGCCAGGTAGACCGCGTCGTCGTCGACGCGCCCGTCCGCGTCGGGCGTCGGCATGCGGTCGAGCAGCGTCGAGGTCATCCCCCCATCCTCCCAGCCCGCGGCCCGTCGCTCGGGTGCGATCCGTCACGGACGGCCCGTGCGCCCCCGCCTCACGGGCCGCGGGTGACGGATCGGTCCGCCGGAGCGAGGGCCCCGTCGACGAGTCCGACGACGCGGTCGGCGTCGGCCAGCACGGCGGGGTCGTGCGAGACGCAGACCACCGTCGCGCCGCGGTCCGCCTCCGCGCGCAGGACCGACCGGATCCGCTCCGCACTCGCCGAGTCGAGGCCGGTGGTGGGCTCGTCCAGGAGCAGCAGGCCGGCCCCGCGGGCGAGCCCCTGGGCGAGGAGCGCCCGCTGCCGCTGACCGCCGGAGAGCACCGCGAAGGGCTCCCGGGCGAGCGCGGCGATCTCCATCCGCTCGAGCGCGGTGGCGATCGCGTCCGCCGCGCGCGCGTCGCTGCGGCGGAGGCGGCCGAGCCGACCCCAGGTGCCCACCGCGACCACGTCGCGCACCGTGACCGGGAGGCGGTCCGGGATCGACGCCCGCTGCGGCACGAAGGCGATCGCTCCGGTGACGTCCCGCGTGCCGGACGTCAGTGGACGCACTCCCGCGATCACCTCCAGGAGCGTCGACTTGCCGGCGCCGTTCGGCCCGGCGATCACGGTCAGCGAGCGCGCGGCGACGTCGAGATCGACCCCCGCGAGAGCGCGGCGGGAGCCGAAGTCGACGTGAGCGCCTCGGAGGCGGACCGGGGGCTCGGGCAGGGGTGAGACGTTCATCCCGACGAGCGTACAGGAGTGATAACCGTTCTCATTATCGTGTACGGTCGGGCACCATGCTCAGCCTCCTCGCCGGAATCCTCGAGCCGTTCGCTCTCGACTTCCTCCAGCGCGCCCTCCTCGGCGGCGTCCTCGTCGCGGTCCTCTGCGGCGTCGTCGGCACCTGGGTGGTCCTCCGCGGGATGGCCTTCCTCGGCGAGGCGCTCGCCCACGGGATGCTCCCCGGCGTCGCCCTCGCGACGGTGCTCGGCGCGCCCGTCCTCGTGGGCGGCGCAGCCAGCGCGGTGCTGATGAGCCTCGGCATCGCGGCCCTGCAGCGGCGCGGACGACTGTCCTACGACACCAGCATCGGCCTGCTCTTCGTCGCCATGCTGGCGCTGGGGGTCATCGTGATCTCGCACTCGGGCAGCTTCGCCACGGACGCGACCTCGATCCTCTTCGGCGACATCCTCGCGATCACTCCCGTCGACATCGGGCTGCTCGCCGCCGCCGCCGGAGTCGGCCTCCTCGTCGCAGCGGCCTTCCACCGCCCGCTCGTCGCCCTGGCGCTGGATCCGCGCATCGCCGCGGTGCTCGGCCTCGGTCCGCGCTCGGCTCAGGCCGCGCTGGTCGGCCTGGTGACCCTCGCCGTCGTCGCCTCCTACCAGGCGGTCGGCTCGCTCCTCGTCGTCGGGCTCCTGCTGGCTCCCGCGGTGGCCGCCGGTCACTGGACCACGCGCATCCCGACCCGGATGCTGCTCGCGTCGATCCTCGGCGCGGCCTCCGTGCTCGTCGGCCTGCTCGTCTCCTGGCACGCGGCCACGGCCGCGGGCGCCTCGGTCGCCGGCACGGCCATCGCGGTCGCCGCGGTGTCCTGGGCGGTCCGCTCGGCCGCGTCGGCCCTCGCGTCCCGGTCGGGCCCTCAGCCGGTCGCCGCATGAGGCCCTGCCGGCACCGCTCCTCCCCCGCTCACCCTCGAAAGGACTCCGTGCACTCCCGAACCACCGCCTCCACCGTCCTCCTGGGCGCTCTCGCGCTGGGCCTGGCCGCCTGCTCGACCAATGCCTCCGCGCCGGCCGCGGACGACACGGGCTCCGGCCACGGCCCCGTCGCGAACGCCGTCGAGCTCGCCGAGCCGCGCCTGGGGCTGACGTCGATCGACCCGTCGGGCGCCGTGTCGCACCTCGACCTCCTCGACGAGACGGTCACCGGCCTCGGCACCATCGGCGCACCGAGCGCGATGACGACCGACGGCCGCTACCTCTTCGCCCAGACCGATGCGGGCGTCGAGATCGTCGACAGCGGCGTGTGGACCTGGGACCACGTGGACCACTTCCACTACTACCGCGCGGACCCCCGCCTGATCGGCACGGTCGAGGGCTCCGGGACGGCCGTCGTCGCCACGACGAACCTCTCGACCACCGGCGGAACCGGACTCTTCTTCCCCGACACCGGCGAGGCGGTCCTCCTCGACACCGAGGCGCTGTCGAAGGGGGCGATCGTCGAGCGGTTCCGGAAGGACGTCGAGCCCGGACCCGGGATGGTCGTGCCCGTCGGCTCGTCCGCACTGGTGACCGAGGGGTCCGGATCCGGAGCGGCCGTCGCCGGCTACGACTCGGACGGCGAGCCGACGGGCCTCCGCGAGGCCTGCCCCGACCCCGCCGGGACGATCACCACCCGCGTCGGCGCCGTCATCGGCTGCTCCGACGGCGCACTCCTGGCGTCGATCGAGGACGAGGAGCTCATCGTCGAGCGGATCCCCTACCCCGCCGGCACCACCGCGCCACCCGCCGCCTCCTTCGACAACCGCGAGGGCCGCCCCACGGTCGCCGGCCTCGCCGGGGACGCGGGCATCTGGCTCCTCGACACCCGGGAGCGCTCCTGGAGCCTCCTCCCCTCTCCCGCCCCGCTGGCGCAGGTCACCGCGGTGGACGACGCGGACGAGACCGTCCTCGCCCTCGCCGCCGACGGCCGCGTGCTGGTGCTCGACGGCTCCGACGGCGCGGTCCTCGCCGAGACCGCGCCCCTCGTCGCCGACACGACCGCGGACGGCTCGCGGCCCGTCCTGATCGCCGACCAGCAGCGGGCCTACCTCAGCGCACCCGCCGAGCGGAAGCTGCACGAGATCGACTACGCGGACGGCGCGCGCCTCGCCCGCACCTTCGAGACCGCCACCGAGCCGGCCCTCACGGCGGAGACGGGCCGATGAGGCGCCGCTGGGCCCTCGCGTCCGCCGCGGCGGTCCTGCTCCTGTCGGGCTGCACGTCCGCGGAGGAGGACGAGAGGCCCCTCGTCATCGTCTCCACCAACATCCTCGGCGACGTCGTGGGCGAGCTCGTCGGCGATGAGGCGCAGGTCGTCACGCTGATGAAGCCCGACGCCGACCCGCACTCGTTCGAGATCTCGGCGCAGGAGGCGGCGCGCCTGCGCTCCGCCGACCTCGTCGTCTCGAACGGGCTCGGACTCGAGGAGGGCCTGCAGCAGCACCTCGACGAGGCCTCCGGTGAGGACGTCCCCGCGTTCGTCGCCGGCGACGCCGTCGACGTCCTCGACTACAGCGAGGGAGACGCGGAGGGGAGCCCGGACTCGCACTTCTGGACGGACCCCGGCCGGATGATCGACGTCGTCGACTCCCTCGGGCCCGTGCTCGCCGCGCTCGACGGCGTCGATCCGGCCGCCGTCCGGGACCGGACGGCCCGCTACCGCGCCGAGCTCGAGCGGCTCGACTCCGAGATGGCCGCGGCGTTCGCCGCGATCCCCGCCGAGCGCCGCGCCCTCGTCACCAACCACCACGTCTTCGGGTACCTCGCCGACCGCTTCGACTTCGACGTCGTCGGCGCCGTCATCCCGGGAGGCACGACCCTCGCGGCGCCGTCCGCCTCCGACCTCGCCGATCTCGTCGACGCGGTCGAGCAGACCGGCGTCCCCACGATCTTCGCGGAGTCCTCGTCTCCCGACCGCCTGGTCCAGGCGCTGGCGAGCGAGGCCGACATCCGCGTGGAGGTGGTCGAGCTGTTCACGGAGTCCCTGACGGGGCCCGAGGGCGGCGCTCCCGACTACCTCGCCATGATGCGCGTCAACACGCAGCGCATCGCCACCGGGCTCTCCCCGTGAGCCCTCCGATCCACCACCAGGAAGAAGAAGCACCCATGCAGAATCCCCACGTCCGGCGGGCGGGCCTCGGCCTGATCGCCGCCTGCTCGATCACGGTCCTCGCGGCTTGCTCGTCGAGCTCGACCCCGGCCGCCGAGTCCTCCGCGTCCACCGCGCCGGCCACCGAGGCCGCGGCGGCCGCCGGCGCCCGCGTCGCCGTCGCCTACGAGGGCGGCATCCTCGTCCTCGACGGCGAGACCCTCGAGACCGTCGCGGACCTGGACTCCGAGGAGTTCACCCGCCTCAACCCCGCCGGCGACGACCGCCACGTCCTGGTCACCATGAGCGAGGGGTTCCCGCTCCTCGACACCGCCGCCGGCACCGGCGGCGAGCCGGAGCTGACGGACATCGTCTTCCCCGCGGACACTCCGGGCCACGTCGTCCGGCACGCCGGGAAGACCGTCCTCTACGCCGACGGCACGAGCGACACGACCGTCCTCGAGACCGCCGACCTGGCGTCCTCGGACGGGATGCCCGAGACCGAGACCATCCCGGGAGTCGAGGCGCACCACGGCGTCTCGATCGTCCTCGAGGACGGCACCTTCCTCACCACGGTCGGTGATGCCGACGGTCGCAACGGCATCGAGGTGCGCGACGCCGCCGGCGCCGTGACGGCCACGAACGACCAGTGCCCCGGAGTCCACGGAGAGGGCACGGCCGAGAACGAGGTCGTCGTCTTCGGCTGCGAGAACGGCGCCCTGGTCTACGACGGCGGCGAGATCACGAAGCTCGAGGCTCCGGACCAGCCGTACGGCCGCATGGGCAACGCCTGGGTCAGCGAGACCAGCCCGATCATCGTCGGCGACTACAAGGACGACCGCGACGCCGAGGGCTACCTCCTGCACCGCGTGGCGCTGATCGACACCGAGGCGAAGACCCTCGACGTCGTCGACCTGCCCGAGGGCGTCGAGTACACCTTCCGCGGCGTCGCCCGCGGCCCCGATGACCTGGCGTACATGATCGCCTCGGACGGCGCGATCCACGTCCTCGACCCCGAGACCGGCGAGCTGACCGCCTCCTACCCCGTCGTCGACGCCTGGGAGAGCCCGGTCGAGTGGCAGGACCCGCACCCCGCGATCACGGTCGCCGGGGACATCGCCTACGTGACCGACCCGGCCGCCGACAGCATCCACGCCGTCGACCTCACCACGGGAGAGGTCGTCGCCACGGGCGAGCTCGACGTCACGCCGAACGAGATCGCCGTCGCCGCGAGCTGACCATCGGCACGGAGGAGGGGCGCGGGGCCGTGGGCTCCGCGCCCCTCCTGTTCACCTGGAGGGGCCAGGATCTCCGCATGACGACCGACTTCGATCTCGACCAGGTGGTGCGCGACGTGACCGCGAACGTGCGCAAGAAGTTCCCCGACCACTCCGAGGAGCAGGTCGCGCCGCTCGTGCGCGAGGAGCTCGCGGACCTGCAGGACCGGCCCGTGCAGGACTACCTGACGGTGCTGACGGAGCGAGCGGTCAAGCGCCGCCTCAAGCGCGAGGCGCGCGGGGAGTAGACCGGGTCAGGCGAGCGCCCGCTCGATCGACGCCCGCAGCGCCGGAGCCGGCCGGAGCGCACCCGCCTCCTCCGCTTCGAGGAGCGCCTGGGCGTCCGCCGGGCTGTGCTCGCGGTACCAGCGGTCGACCGGGACGCCGTGCCCGGGCCGGCTCAGCACCTCGACGGCGTCGCCCGCCTCCACCGATCCGCGGTGCAGCACCCGCAGGTACGCGCCGGTGCGCCCCTCGTCGGCGAAGCGCTTCACCCACTGGGGCTCTCCGAGGGCCCGCTGGAACGTCGCGCACGGCGTCCGCGGCATCGTCACCTCGACCTCGACCGCCTCGCCGATCCGCCAGCGCTCGCCGATCACGGCTCCGCTCACGTCGAGGCCCGCGATCCGCAGGTTCTCGCCGAACATCCCCGCGGCGACCGGCCGCCCCAGGCGCTCCGCCCACCAGAGCGCGTCCTCGTCGGAGTAGGCGTAGAGCGCCTTGTCGAGGCCGCCGTGGTGCGCGCGATCGGCCTGCACGTCGCCGTAGAGGCCCAGGTCGCGCACTCCGACGGGACCCTCGACCGGCCGCTTGTCGATCGCGGTCACGCCGACCGTGCCGGAGTCGGGCAGGAGGCGGGCGACGCGGCACACGGCGAGCAGGCGGGGCATGCCGCCATGGTGCCAGCACTAGGCTCGCCGCGTGCGCGACGCGACCGCTCCTCCCCGGCTCGACCCCCTCCTCCTCGACGGCCTCGCCGAGGGGTACGCCGGGGACACGGGCGCCCGGGAGCACGCCGAAGGACTGCGCTTCGCCGGCACCGACCTCACCGGCGCCGATCTCACCGCGGCCTCCTTCAGCGAGTGCGTGCTGGAGGGAGTGGTCCTCGACGGCGCCCAGCTGCGGGCCGCGTCGATCGCGGAGTCGCGGCTCGAGCGGCTGGACGTCCCCGGGCTCTCGGCGCCGCGGAGCCGGCTCCGATCCGTCGAGCTGCTCGCCTCGCGGCTGGGCTCGGCCGAGCTCTACGAGAGCACCTGGGAGCAGGTGCGCGTGGCCGACTGCAAGCTCGGCTACCTGAACCTCCGCGGAGCCGCGGTGCGCGACGTGCTGCTCGAGCGCTGCACGATCGACGAGCTCGACCTGGCGGGTGCGACCGGCACGCGGCTGCGCCTGGTCGACTGCGACGTCCGCTCCCTCGATCTCTCCCGGGCCCGGATCGAGCACCTCGATCTGCGCGGCGCCGAGCTGCACGTGCTCACCGGGCTGGACGGCCTCCGCGGCGCCACCCTCTCCGAGCTGCAGCTCAGCCTCCTGCTGCCGCTGTTCGCGGAGCACTTCGGGGTGCGGGTGGGCTGAGCCGCCGGTCCGCCTAGCGCCGGCGGGCGATCAGCCGCGTCAGAGCGCGGCGGCCGAGGAGGAACACGGCCAGCACGACGGCCGTCACGATCACGAAGCTCCACTGCACGCCCTGCCCGGAGGCGATCCGCAGGAGCATCCCGCCCGCGACGGTCACCGCCCAGACGACGAGCCCGGCGGGCACGATCCGGTCCGGGGAGCGCCACGAGCGCGTGACGACCCAGCCGAGCAGGAGCGCCGCCAGGAACGGCCAGAGCGTGGTGAGCAGGCCGATCAGCGCCGACCCCTCGTCGTGGCTCCCGCGGCCGATCAGCACGAAGACCAGGACGAGCACGGCGTCGAGGGCGAGGCCGAGCCCCGCGTGCCGGGTCATGCGGGCTCCGTCACGAAGTCGATGAGCTGCTCGACCCGGCCCAGCAGCGCCGGCTCCAGGTCCTGGAAGGTCCGCACCCGGCCGAGGATGCGCTGCCAGGCGCGCGCGATGTCGGCCTGCTCTTCGTGCGGCCAGCCGAGCGCCTCGCAGATCCCGTGCTTCCACTCGGTGCCGCGCGGGATCTCGGGCCAGCGCTCCAGGCCGATCCGGCCGGGCTTCACGGCCTGCCAGACGTCGATGTAGGGGTGGCCGACGACGAGGACGTGGGCGCCGTGCGGACCGGCGGCGACCTGGTCGGCGATCCGCGACTCCTTCGAGCCGCGCACCAGGTGGTCGACGAGCACGCCGATGCGGCGCCCCGGACCGGGCCGGAACTCTCGCACCAGCTCGTCGAGGTTGTCGACGCCCTCGATGTACTCGACGACGACGCCCTCGACCCGCAGGTCGTGGCCCCAGACCTTCTCGACCAGCTCGGCGTCGTGCCGGCCCTCGACGTAGATGCGGCTGGGCAGGGCGACCCGCGCCTTCGCGTCGGCGACGTGGAAGGAGCCGGAGGCGGAGCGCGCGCGACCGAGGCCGGCGTCGCGCTTCAGCCCGGGCGCCTTCAGCGACACGGGCTTCCCCTCGAGGAGGAACCCGGGCCCCAGCGGGAACACGCGGACCTTGCCGAACCGGTCCTCCAGCCGCACCATCCGCAGCTCCACGCCGAGCACGGCACCCACGAAGCCGGAGGCGACCTCCTCGACCACCAGATCGCGCTCGGCCTCGACCACCGCCACCTCGACCCTGCCGCGGGCGCGCCAGTCGCCGGCGAGCACGTCCTGCCCGTACCTGTCCTCGTCCATCGCACCGAGGGTAGCCGGAGGCGCGCGGGGCGCCGCGCGGACACGGCGCATGCACCTCTGCTTACATGAGCAGATGACCGAGGACCTCGAACCCGCCGCCGAGCTCTTCAAGGTGCTGTCCTCCTCCTCCCGGCTGCGCCTGCTCCGGGCCCTCACCGAGGAGACGTCGACGGTCGGGCGGCTGGCCGAGGTGACCGGGCTCTCGCAGCCGCTGGTCTCGCAGCACCTGCGGATGCTCCGCACCGCCGGGCTGGTCGCGGTCGAGCGCGTGGGCCGCGAGGCGCACTACTCCGTCGTTGACACCCACGTCACGCACATCGTCGACGACGCTGTCCGGCACGCCCTGGAGGGGTGACCTCCGTCCTTGTCGGGAACGATGATCGCTCTCGATTAGGCGCATCCATTGCAATGCGTTTATGGATCTGGTCGACTGGAGCCCGTCGCGTCCGCGGCCCCCGCATCCGGAAAGGCAGCACCATGAGCACCACCGATCTCCACGCCGAGCACCCCGTCACCGAGCACGAGCACGGCGAGGGCTGCGGTCACCCGGCCGTGCAGCACGAGGACCACGTCGACTACGTCCACGGCACGCACCACCACGCCCTGCACGGCGACCACTACGACGAGCACGAGTCGGAGGCCGAGCACTCGACCGCCGACCACGAGCACGGCGACGCCTGCGGGCACGAGACCGTGCAGCACGACGACCACGTCGACTTCGTCCACGACGGCCACAAGCACGCCGCTCACGCCGGCCACTACGACGAGCACTGAGGCCGTGCACGACGGGAGGGCTCGCACCCTCCCGTCGGCACTCAGCCCTGACGTGCCTTGAAGCGCGGGTTCAGCTTGTTGATCACGAAGACGCGGCCGCGGCGGCGGACCACCTGCGAGCCGGGCTGCGCCTTCATCGACCTGAGGGAGTTGCGGACCTTCACGGATGCTCCTGTCGTTAATGAGAACTGTTATCGATAGAGTAGCGGTCCATGGAGCCCCACCACCCCGCACCCCCCGTCCTCGCCGTCACCCTCGTCACCGCGACCGACCCCCGCGACGCCGGGCGGACCGCCGCACTCCTCGCCGGCAGGCCCGAGTCCCGGATCGCCTTCGAGGTCGATCCGCCCGGCGCCGACGGTCCCGCTCTCGCCGAGGAGCTCCACCGGCGCCTCGCGGCCGACGCCGACGACGGCCACCGCGGTCACACGGTCGTCGCCCTCGATGGCCAGGCCGACCCGCTCGAGATCGGACTCGTGCTCGAGCACCTCTGCGCGCAGCGGCATCCCGCCGACACCCTCATCGCGATCCTCGACGTGGTCGCCGTGACGTCGACGGAGGAGATCCTGCGCGTGCTCTGCGGCGGCGCGGGCCCCTCCTTCGACTCGGCGGAGCGCCTCGCCGCCCGCCTGGAGTTCTCGAGCCTCATCGCCCTCGCCGAGCCCCTCTCCGAGAGCGACCCCGAGCGGACCGCACTCGTCCGCGACCTCCTGCGAGCACTCGCCCCCACCGCCGATCTCCTCCCCGCCGGTGAGCTCCCGGCGGAGCCACGGAGGCTCCACCCCCGGCGCGCGCACGCGATCGCCTCCTCGATGGGCTGGCAGTGCGCCCTCAACGGGACCTCGCGGCGCCGCGCCTCGGGCACGACCGTCGAGGAGTTCGTGTTCCGCGATCCACTGCCCTTCCACCCCGGCCGCCTGAGCACGGCGGTCCACGGGGAGCTGGTGGCGGAGAAGGTGGGCCGCATCCTCCGCTCCCGCGGCCTGGTGCGCCTGGCGACGCGCGCCGACCGGGTCGGCTCGTGGTCCGTCGCCGGCGACGTGCTGACGCTGGACCCGACCAGCCTGCTCAGCTGGGACGAGGACGCGCCTCTCGGCCAGGAGCTCGCCTTCTTCGGGACGGGCCTGGACACCGGGAGGCTGACCGCCGTCCTGCAGAGCTGCCTGCTCACCCCCGAGGAGCTGCTGGCCGGCCCCGCCGCCTGGGCGGAGTACGCGGACCCCTTCCCGCGCTGGGTGGACGAGCACCGGAACTGAACCGAGCGCCCTCCGCCGCGCGGGACTCGACGAGAGCGACCCGCCAAGGACACCATTAGGCGAATGGTCCTCCGAACGCGCCATCGGACTTCTGGAACCCGCCCGATCATTGATGATCTGCGATAACCCTGCAATTGTGACTGGTGTCAAAGATGACGTTGAGAGAAGGAAATGTTCTTGCCAGGCACCAGAAGATCGGTTCTAGCGCTGCTCATGGGCACCGTACTTGCTTTCACTTCATTGGTCGCGACACCTGCGACGGCCGAACCGGGAGTCGTCACAGCGACCCGAACAGCAGAATCGACAATGCAATCTCTCGGCTTGCTCACGCCTATCGCCGCCTCCAGTGAACGCGCCGCTCGACTAAGCTCCGAATCAGAGCACCTGGAGCCGAGCGGCTCCCTCTCGACGAAGTCCGGCCTCACGGCCGAATACAGGAACCACAGCGTCGGCATCACTCCAGGAACCGCTGTCCGATCGGCGAGCGTCGGGCCTTCAGGCGCGCTCGTCTACAACATGAGCGACTCCTACGATTACGCGTTCACAGGGGCAGGCCATGTTCTCAATGCGGGCTTTGCTCTCATCAAGGACCAGGCAGCCCCATCTGATTACAGATTCGACGTGACCGTGGATGGAGAACCCGCCATCCTTGAGTTCATCGACCACTCGGTTGCGGTGAAGGATTCACACGGACGGACCGTCAACTTCATAAATCCGGCCTGGGCCTCAGATTCCACCGGCGCTCCTGTCAGGACCAGTTTCTCGATCGACGGCGGCACGCTGGTGCAGAGAGTGCATCACACGGGCGCATCCTATCCCGTGGTCGCCGACCCCAGCCTCGCCTGTGACATCGCATTCTGTACAATCATGCTCAACAGAACCGAGACGAAAACCGCGTCGCAATCTACCGCAGCAGCGGCAGGATTACTGTGCGGATCAATGACGGCCGCATTCGCCCCCCTCGGAGCGGTGTGCGGCGCTTACGGCGCCGTATTCCACGTCGCCGCAGTTCAAGCGAACAACTCTGGCCAGTGCCTCGGCGCACGCTACCTCACTATAGGTGGCTCTCTGCACCCGGTCATCCAGCGCTGTTAGAGCGCGCGAAGAACAGCGAAGGAGATTCAATGGCCTCTGATCACGATCTCAGTCGGGCGATGCGCCGAGAATTGCGCAATCCCATCCTTGGAGGATTGGCGCTTCTGCTGTTCGGCGGTACAGCGGTTCTATTGCTTCTGTTCTGGTTCACCGATGCACGCGCCGTTCTCACGCCCTTCGTCGGGCCTGGAACGGGACTGGTCCTCACTGCTTTTACCGTGGAGGTAGCTCGACGCGCTAGGAGGCGCATGCGCGCGGAGGAGCGGGAGAGCTGACCTCGGAGCCTCGATCGACGGAGATTCTCGTCGCGCCATTGAGCGGCGAAAATCTCCGTCGCCGGTGGAGGACATTCCGTGTCTGACCAGCCCGGCCGGTATACGCCAACCGGAGTCGAACGATCGGACTATCCAATTTGGGATGCAACCGACCTCTACGGCAAACGAAGAGTGATCGACGGAGGGGACGCAGCGCGGCCGTCCACCGTGCGGAGACGACGGGCGACCGCAGCGCCGACGGGCTCCGGGACGCACGGAGCCGACCGTGCGCAGGGAGTGTGACGCGCGGAGGCTCCCTCCGGGCGGCGGGTGAGTAGGCTGACCGGACAGCACGTGCTCCGGGGTCGGTGGGAATTCCGAACCGGCGGTCACAGTCCGCGAGCCGCAGCCCCTCGAGAGGGGCGGCGGTTGACCTGGTGGAACTCCAGGACCGACGGTGAAAGTCCGGAGGAGAGGCAGCACGAGCGTCGCGCATCACCGCGCGATGCTGAGCGACGGTGCCCGCGCACCGTCGATCGAGACCCCGGAGTTCGGCGACGAACGGAAGAACCGGGAATGACGATCGACTACGAGCACGCGATGCGCCGGGCGCTGGCGCTCGCCGAGCGCGGGCCCGCCCGCGGACCCAACCCGCGCGTGGGCTGCGTGATCCTCGCGCCCGACGGCACCGTCCTCGGCGAGGGCTGGCACCACGGAGCCGGCACCGCGCACGCCGAGGTCGACGCCCTGTCGCACGTCGCGGCGGGCGCCGCCGAGGGCGCGACGGCCGTCGTCTCGCTCGAGCCGTGCGACCACACAGGGCGCACGGGTCCCTGCAGCCGCGCCCTGATCGAGGCGGGCGTCTCCCGCGTCGTCTACGCCGTGCCGGACCCGGGCGAGCGCTCGGCCGGCGGCGGTCGCACCCTCCGCGAGGCCGGCGTCGAGGTGATCGAGGGCGTGCTCGCCGAGGAGGGAGAGCAGTTCCTCCACCCGTGGCTCACCGCGACCCGCCTGCACCGCCCCTTCGTCACGCTCAAGTGGGCCTCGACCCTCGACGGCCGCACCGCGGCGGCGGACGGCAGCAGCCGCTGGATCACCGGAGCGGCGGCCCGGCAGCGCGTGCACGAGCAGCGTGCCGCGCACGACGCGATTGTCGTCGGCACCGGGACCGTCCTCGCCGACGATCCCGCGCTCACCGCCCGCGGCGACGGAGGCGAGCTCCTCGCCCACCAGCCGGTGCCCGTCGTCGTCGGCACGCGCCCCATGCCGCCAGGCGCCCGCCTGCACGAGCACCCCCGCGCCGTCGTGGTCGAGCGCACCCGCGACCTCGCCGCGGTCCTCGCGCACCTCTACTTCGCCGAGATCCGCAGCGTCTACGTCGAGGCCGGACCGACCCTCGCCTCCGCGCTCGTCGCCGCCGGACTGGTCGACGAGTACCTCGTGTTCCTCGCGCCCGCGCTCCTCGGCGGCCCCCGCCTCGCGCTCGGCGACCTCGGCGTGGAGAGCATCGGCGGGGCCCGGCGCCTCTCCCTCCGCTCGGTCGAGATCCTCGGCGACGACCTCCTCGTGACCGCGCGCCCCGACGTCCTCCCCGCGGGCGGTGCCGGCACCCCGGCCCGCCTCCCCCACGCCCTGCAGATGGAGACCCACTGATGTTCACCGGAATCATCGAGGAGAAGGGCGTCGTGACCGCTGTCGAGGCGGGCGCCGACGCGATCCGCCTCAGCATCCGCGGGCCCCTCGCCGTCGAGGGCGTGCGGCACGGCGACTCGATCGCGGTCTCGGGCGTCTGCCTCACCGTGGTCGAGCACACCGACCAGGGCTTCACCGCCGACGTCATGGCGCAGACCCTGCGGATGTCGACCCTCGACACCGTGGGCGTCGGCGACCCTGTGAACCTCGAGCGCGCCGCGCTGGTCGGCGACCGGCTCGGCGGCCACATCGTCCAGGGCCACATCGACGGCACGGCGACGCTGCTCGCGATCGCACCGGGCGAGGCCTGGCGGGTGCTGCGGTTCTCGCTGCCGACCGGCATCGCTCCGCTCGTCGTCGACAAGGGCTCGATCGCGGTGGACGGCGTCTCGCTGACCGTCTCGGCGATCAGCCCCGCCGCCGAGCCGGAGCAGTGGTTCGAGGTCTCGCTGATCCCCGAGACGCTCGCCGTCACCACGCTGGGCGCGCGCGCGATCGGCGATCAGGTCAACATCGAGACCGACGTCCTGGCCCGCCACGTGGAGCGGATGCTCGCGCTGCGCTCGATCGCGGAGGCCCGCTCATGAGCCTCGCCACCATCCCCGAGGCCGTCGAGGCGCTGCGCGCCGGGCGCCCGATCATCGTCGCGGACGACGAGGGCCGCGAGAACGAGGGCGACGTCATCGTCTCGGCCCAGCTCGCCAGCCAGGAAACGATCGCCTGGATGGTCCGCCACTCCTCCGGGTTCATCTGCGCGCCGATGACCAACGAGATCGCCGACCGCCTCGCCCTGCCGCTGATGGTGGTCGAGAACGAGGACCCGCGCGGCACCGCCTACACGCTGTCCGTCGACGCGGCCGACCGGCTCTCCACCGGCATCAGCGCCTCCGACCGCGCGCACACCCTCCGCGTGCTGGCCGACCCCGAGGCGACCCCCTCCCGCCTGAACCGCCCCGGCCACATCCTGCCGCTGCGCGCCGTCGACGGCGGCGTGCGCGAGCGCGATGGGCACACGGAGGCGGCGGTCGACCTGATGAAGCTCGCCGGCCTGTACCCCGTGGGCGCGATCTCCGAGATCGTCGCCGAGGACGGCGAGATGATGCGGCTGCCCGGGCTGATCGCTCTCGGCGAGCGCGAGGGCGTGCCGGTGACCACGGTCGCGGCCCTCATCGCGTACCTGCAGGAGTTCCACTGCGACGCGGAGGTGCCCGTCACGGTCGCGGTCCCGGAGAGCGCGCGCGTGAGCTTCGAGGTCGAGACCACGGTGCCGACCACCCACGGCCCGTTCCGCATCCGCGCCTACCGCGACCGGCAGACCGGAGCGGATCACGTCGCGATCCTCGCGGGAGAGGTCGCCGCGGGGCGGCCCGCCCTGGTGCGCGTACACTCCGAGTGCCTGACCGGCGAGGCGTTCGGCTCGCTGAAGTGCGAGTGCGGGCCCCAGCTCGACGCCGCCCTCGACACGATCCAGCGGGACGGCGGCGTCGTCGTCTACCTCCGCGGTCACGAGGGCCGGGGCATCGGCCTGATCAACAAGCTGCGCGCCTACCGCCTGCAGGAGGACGGCCTCGACACCCTCGACGCGAACCTCGCCCTCGGGCTCCCCGCTGACGCGCGGGACTACGGAGCGGCGGTCGGGATCCTCGAGGACCTCGGCCTCACCGAGGTCCGCCTGCTCACCAACAACCCCGAGAAGGTCCGCCAGCTCACCGACCGCGGCATCGTCGTCGCCGAGCGCGTGCCGCTCGTCGTCGGAGTCGGCGCCTTCAACGAGGGCTACCTCGAGACCAAGCGCGACCGCATGGGCCACACCCTCGACAGCGTCCTCGACCACGACCCCCTCGACGCCGGGATCTCCGGCCTCGCCCTCGACGCCGGGATCGCCGGCGCCACCACGAAGGAGTAGCAATGGCCGGTAGCGGCGCCCCCACCACCTCCCCTCTCGACGGCGCAGGACTGCGCGTCGTCGTCATCGCGGGGACCTGGCACGAGCAGATCAGCGACGGCCTGATCGCCGGAGCGAGCCGAGCCCTCGACGAGGCCGGAGCGTCCTGGTCGCTCGTGCGCGTGCCCGGCTCGTTCGAGCTGCCCGTCGCCTCGAAGGCGGCCCTGGAGGCGGGGGCCGACGCGGTCGTCGCCCTCGGCGTGATCATCCGCGGCGGCACCCCGCACTTCGAGTACGTCTCGGACGCCGCCACCTCCGGGCTCACCACCGTCTCGATCCTGACCGGCAAGCCGGTCGGCTTCGGCGTGCTCACCCTCGACACCGAGCAGCAGGGCATCGATCGCGCGGGCCTTCCCGGCTCGAAGGAGGACAAGGGGCGCGAGGCGGCCGAGGCGGCGGTCTCGACCGCTCTGCTCCTCCGCTCGCTGCGCGGCTGAACCACTGCGGGCGGCCCCCGTCCTGGGGCCGCCCGCACACGAACCTGGGAGAACACGGAGTAAAGTGGACGGGTCGTCACGAGCGACCCCTCTCTCCTCCCCCTCGCCTCAGCGGCCCGCGACGCCCGATCGACGCCCCGCCCCGCCGGCTCGGGGGGGGGAGCCGCCGTCCACACGGAGCCCCTCCCTTATGTCTTCTCCCGCCGTCTCCGACGCGCCAGCAGCCGCCCCGCAGAACTCCCGCGGCCGCGTCATCCTCGCCAGCCTCATCGGCACCTCGATCGAGTTCTACGACTTCTACGCCTACGCGACCGCCGCCGTCCTGGTCTTCCCGTCGCTCTTCTTCGTCAACGAGGACCCGGCCACGGCCCTCCTCGCCTCCTTCGCCGTCTTCGGCGTCGCGTTCATCGCGCGCCCGATCGGGTCGATCATCTTCGGCCACTTCGGCGACCGCGTCGGCCGCAAGGGCACCCTCGTCGCCTCGCTGCTCACCATGGGCGTCGCGACCTTCCTGATCGGCTGCCTGCCCACCGCGCTCACGCCCGGCTGGGAGTTCCTCGCTCCGTTCCTGCTCGTCGTGATGCGCTTCTGCCAGGGCCTCGGCCTCGGCGGCGAGTGGTCCGGAGCCGCGCTGCTCGCGACCGAGAACGCACCGGCCGGCAAGCGCGCCATCTACGGCACCTTCCCGCAGCTGGGCGCACCGATCGGCTTCATCGTCGCCAACGTCCTGTTCCTGGTGCTCGCGAGCACGATGAGCGACGAGACGTTCGCGGCGTGGGGCTGGCGCGTGCCGTTCCTGGCGAGCGCCGTGCTCGTGATCATCGGGCTCTACGTACGGTTCAAGCTCGTCGAGACGCCCGCGTTCCAGAAGGTCGTCGAGAAGGGCGAGGTCGCCAAGCTGCCCCTCGCCCGCGTCTTCGTCACCAGCTGGCGCCCGCTCATCCTGGGCACCTTCATCATGCTGGCGACCTACGTGCTCTTCTACCTGATGACCACGTTCACGCTGACCTACGGCACCTCACCCGTCGACGGCGCGGTCCCGGGCCTCGGCTACACGCGCAACGACTTCCTCGTCATGCTGATCGTCGGCGTCGTGTTCTTCGGGATCTTCACGCTCGTCTCCGGCCCGCTCGCGGAGCGCTTCGGCCGCCGCCGCACGCTGCTCGTGGTGACCGCGGCGATCCTCGTGTTCGGCCTGCTCTTCGTGCCCCTGTTCAGCGCCGGCTTCGCGGGCGTCATGGCGGTCCTGATCCTCGGCTTCACGCTGATGGGCCTGACCTTCGGCCCGATGGGCGCCGTCCTCCCCGAGCTGTTCCCGACCAACGTCCGCTACACCGGCTCGGCGATGGCGTACAACCTCGCGTCGATCCTCGGAGCGGCCCTCGCGCCGATCATCGCGGTCGCGCTCTGGAGGGCGGCGGGCGGCAGCACCGTGCTGGTCGGCCTCTACCTCAGCGCCGCGGCCGTGCTGACGCTGATCGCGCTCCTGCTCTCCAAGGAGACGAAGAACGCGTCGTACCACGACAACGTCTCGTAGGACTCCTGCAGAGGACGGCCCGTCGGGATCCCCCGGCGGGCCGTCCGCGTCTCCGCCGCCTCCCTGAGCACCGGGCCCGCCCTCTGGCGGCCTGCTCGCAGCGACGACGGGGCAGAATGGAGGGCGATGAGCACCACCACCTCCCGGCGCGGCGGACGACGACCCTCCCGCGACGACGGACCCCGCGCCTCCTTCTCGCAGCTCGTGCCCTACCTGCTCGAGCACCGCGGCATCCTCTCGGTCGTCGTGGTCCTCAGCCTGTTCGGAGCGGCGGCGAGCCTCGGCCAGCCCCTGCTCGTCGGCCAGGTCATCACCCGGGTCCAGTCCGGTCTCGATCTCGGCCCGCTGGTGTGGGCCCTCGTCGGCCTGGTCGTGGCCTCCGGGCTGATCTCGGGCTTCGCGCACTACCTGCTCCAGCGCACCGGCGAGGGGATCGTGCTCTCGAGCCGCCGCCGCCTCGTCGCGCGGCTGCTGCGCCTCCCCATCCGGGAGTTCGACGCGCGCCGCACCGGCGACCTCGTCTCGCGCGTCGGCTCCGACTCCACGCTCCTGCGCGCGGTGCTGACCCAAGGGCTCGTCGACTCGATCGCGGGCTCCCTCGTCTTCGTCGGCGCGATCATCGCGATGGCCGTCATCGACTGGGTGCTGCTGCTGATCATCGTGGCGGTGGTGGCGGTGGCCCTCGGGCTCGCGCTGACCCTCGGCCGCGGCATCCGCACCGCCAGCCGCAAGGCCCAGGAGAAGGTCGGCGATCTGGCCGCGGCCGTCGAGCGCGCCATCAGCGCCGTCCGGACGATCCGTGCCGCCGGAGCCACCGATCGCGAGATCGCGGTCGTCGACCAGCACGCGACGGAGGCGTACCGCCTCGGGATCCGGGTCGCGCACGTCTCGGCCCTCGTGGTGCCGGTGGCGGGGATCGCCATGCAGGTCGCCTTCCTCGCCGTCCTCGGCGTCGGCGGCTACCGCGTCGCGTCCGGCGCGATCGACATCGCCCAGCTGGTCTCGTTCATCCTCTTCCTCTTCATGATGGTGATGCCGCTCGGCAACTTCATCGGCGCCATCACCTCGGTGAACTCGGCGCTGGGCGCCCTCGGCCGCATCCAGGAGATCATCGACCTGCCGATCGAGGGCGACGGCGACGCCTCCGCGGGCGGCCTCGGCGCCGGCGTGGCGGAGGAGGCCATCTCCTTCGAGGACGTGGTGTTCTCCTACGAGGAGGGCGCCGTGCCCGACGCGGCGGCCGTAGCGGACGAGCGCGACCGCACCGTCCTGCGCGGCGTCTCCTTCACCGTGCCGCGCGGCAAGCGCACCGCCCTGGTCGGGCCGTCGGGAGCGGGCAAGAGCACGATCCTCGCCCTCATCGAGCGGTTCTACGACCCGGAGGCCGGCGTCGTCCGACTCGGCGGTGTCGACATCACGGCCATCGACCGCGACGCGCTCCGCGCGCAGATCGGCTACGTCGAGCAGGACGCCCCGGTCCTGGCCGGCACCATCCGCGAGAACCTCGTCCTCGGCCGCCCCGACGCCGACGACGCCGACTGCCTCCGGGTGCTCGAGGCGGTGAACCTGACCGACGTGCTCGAGCGCAACCCGCTCGGCCTGCACGCGCCGGTGGGCGAGAGCGGAGTGATGCTCTCGGGCGGCGAGCGTCAGCGCCTCGCGATCGGCCGCGCGCTCCTGGCGGCCCCGCCGATCCTGCTGCTGGACGAGTCCACGTCGAGCCTCGACGGCCTCAACGAGCAGCGCCTGCGCCTGGCGATCGACGCGGTCGCCGAGAACCGGACCCTGCTGGTGATCGCGCACCGCCTGTCGACGGTGGTCGATTCCGACCGCATCGTCGTGCTGCAGAAGGGCGAGGTCGTGGGAGTCGGCACCCACTCCGAGCTCGTCGAGTCGACGCCGCTCTACCGGGACCTCGCCAAGCACCAGCTGCTCGTCTGACGGACGCCGCAGCGGCGTCTCGCGACCGCCGCTGCCTCATGCCGGTCGACCAGCCGCGCAGCGGCGTCTCGAGACGCCCGCACGTCTCGACCAGCAGCCTGCGCCCGCTCGTCCCTCAGCGCGGCGGCAGCCGCAGGGCCCCGTCGAGCCGGATGGTCTCGCCGTTGATCATGGGGTTCTCGACGATGTGCCGCACCAGGGCCGCGAACTCCTCGGGGCGTCCGAGGCGGGCCGGATGCGGCGTCGCCGAGCCGAGCGCCTCGCGGGCCCTGTCCGGCAGCCCGGCGAGCAGGGGCGTGTCGAACGTGCCCGGTGCGATCGACACCACGCGCACGAGCCGGGCCGCGAGCTCGCGCGCGAGCGGCAGGGTCATCGCCGCCACGGCTCCCTTCGACGCGGCGTAGGCCGCCTGCCCGATCTGCCCCTCGAACGCGGCGACGGAGGCGGTCGTCACCAAGACTCCCCGCTCCTCGTCGACGGGCTCCCGCTCGGCGATCGACGCCGCGGCGAGGCGCAGCACGTTGAGCGTCCCGGTCGTGTTGATCCGCAGCACCCGCTCGAACTGCTCGAGCGGCAGTGGCCCGTCGCGTCCGAGCAGCCGCCCGGGTGTGGCCACGCCCGCACAGCTCACGGCGACGCGCAGCTCCCCCGCCGCCCCCACGGCGCGCGAGACGGCGTCCGGATCGAGGACGTCCCCGGCGATCAGCTGCACGGAGGCGGGCAGACGCGCGGCCTCCACCGCGTACGGCAGATCGAGCACGACCACGTGCGCTCCTGCGGCGTCGAGCGCCGTCGCCGTCGCGGCTCCCAGTCCGGATGCTCCCCCCGCGATCAGCGCGGACGTCCCCTCGAGTCGCACGGTCAGCCCGCCGGAGCGGGGGTGGAGTCGGCGTCGGGCTCGTCGGTCGGCTCGCTGCCGGGCTCCCCCGTCGGATCACTGCTCGGCTCTCCGGACGCGAGCGCCTGCGCCGAGCAGTCGGTCAGGGTGGCGTCGTAGGCGTCACGGGCGCGCTGCGCCGCCAGGCGGACCTCCTCCTCCGCGAGCGGGCTCGCGAGCGGCGGCCGGTCGCTCAGGCCGTAGCGGGCGAGGCAGTCGCTGATCAGGCGGGTCATGCGCGCGCCGCTCTCGGGATCGGCTGTGCCGGTGGGCGCCGGGGCGGCGGTCGCGACGGAGCCCGAGTCGCGCACGGACCCGTCCGGCACCTCCGCGGCGGGACCGGAGCAGGCGGTGAGGCTCAGTGCGAGCGCGACTCCGACGAGCAGCGCGACAGGCGGGCGGAGCGTCGTGCGCAGGAGCATGGACGACCTCGTTCGTGACGTCTGCGGGCGGGAGTGCGGCCACGGTAGCGCAGTCGATGCTTCCGGCGAGCGCTGGGCGCGCTCTCACGCCCCAGTGGCACCCCCAACGGGGCACAGGCGCGCCTCTCAGGAGGGCTCGGCGAGCGCCCACATCGCGACCGCCGACGCCGCAGCGACGTTGA
This sequence comes from Rathayibacter sp. AY1C2, assembly GCF_002931195.1. Lineage (NCBI taxonomy): Bacteria > Bacillati > Actinomycetota > Actinomycetes > Micrococcales > Microbacteriaceae > Rathayibacter > Rathayibacter sp. AY1C2. Next base: position 85,656 of record NZ_PSWG01000010.1, read on the forward strand.
GCGAGTCGATTCCGTGCCGCATCGGGATCTGGACGGCGACATCGGCGGCGGCGAGCGCTTCGGCGGTGAGACCCTGCCCCTCGGTGCCGAGCACGAGGGCGACGCGCTCCGGAGCGCGGGCGGCGAAGTCCCGCAGGGGCACCGCCTCCGGGGTCAGAGCCATCGCCGCGATCGTGAAGCCCGCTCCGTGCAGGAGCCGCTGCGTCGACGGCCAGTCGCCGACGCGCGTCCAGGGCACCTGGAGGACCGTTCCCATGCTCACGCGGATGGCGCGGCGGTAGTACGGATCGGAGCAGCGCGGCGTCACCAGCACCGCATCGGCTCCGATGGCCCCGACGGAGCGGAAGATCGCGCCGACGTTGGTCGGGTCGACCACGTCCTCGAGCACGACGACGCGGCGCGCTCCCGCGAGCAGGCCGGCCGGGTCGGGCAGCACGGGCCGGTCAATCGCCGCGATCAGACCGCGGTGCAGGGTGTACCCGGTGAGCTCGGCCAGGAGCTCACCCGTGCCCGTGAAGACGGGCACGTCGAAGCGGCCGACCAGGCGCTCGGCCTCGCCGGCCGAACCGCCGAGGGCGAGCACCGAGCGCGGCCGGTGCCCGGCGGCGATCGCGCGCTCGAGCACGAGCGCCGACTCCGCGATGTACAGGCCGTGCGGGCCGCGGGCGTTCTTCAGCGCGACGTCGGTCGCGTGCGCGTAGTCGCGCAGCCTCGGGTCGTCGAGCGCGGTGACCTCGATCCGCTCCACCGGATCAGGCGAAGGGGTCGGGGGTGAGCGTGTACTTGGTGCTGAGGTACTCGTGGATCCCCTCGAGTCCGCCCTCGCGACCGAGGCCCGATTGCTTCACCCCGCCGAAGGGCGCCGCCGCGTTCGACACCACGCCGACGTTGAGGCCCATCATCCCGGTGGCGAGCCGCTCGATCATCCGCTGACCGCGGGCGAGGTCGCGCGTGAAGACGTAGGACACCAGTCCGTACTCGGTGTCGTTGGCGAGCGCGACGGCGTCGTCCTCGTCGGTGAACGGCACGATCGCGAGGACCGGGCCGAAGATCTCGGTGCGCAGGATCTCGCTCTCCCGGTCGACCCCCGCGAGCACCGTCGGCCGGTAGAAGTGGCCCGCCCCCTCGATCCGATCGCCGCCGGTGAGCAGGCGCGCGCCGCGGGAGACGGCGTCCTCCACCAGCGCGGACGCCTTCTCGACCGCGCGCTCGTCGATCAGCGGGCCGATGGTCACTCCGTCCTCGGTGCCGCGGCCGACGCGCAGAGCGCGCACGCGCTCCACGATCCGCGCGGCGAACTCCTCGGCGATCGACTCGTGCACGAAGAAGCGGTTGGCGGCCGTGCAGGCCTGGCCGATGTTGCGGAACTTCGCGAGCATCGCGCCCTCGACCGCCCGGTCGAGGTCGGCGTCCTCGAACACGACGAAGGGCGCGTTGCCGCCCAGCTCCATCGAGGTCCGCAGCACGTTCTCGGAGGCCTGCTGCAGCAACGTGCGCCCGACGGGCGTGGAGCCGGTGAAGGACACCTTCCGCAGGCGGGGATCCGACAGGATCGGAGCCGACACGGCTCCCGCCGAGGACGTGGTGACCACGTTGAGCACGCCGTCGGGGAGCCCCGCCTCGGCGAGCAGTGCCGCGAAGGCGAGCGTGGTGAGCGGAGTGAGCTCGGCCGGCTTCACGACGACGGTGCAGCCCGCCGCCAGCGCCGGAGCGATCTTCCGCGTCGCCATCGCGAGCGGGAAGTTCCAGGGGGTGATGAGGTAGCAGGGGCCCACCGGGTGCTGCGAGACGATCATCCGGCCGCTGCCCTCGGGCGAGACTCCGTAGCGTCCGCTGATGCGCACCGCCTCCTCGCTGAACCAGCGGAGGAATTCGCCGCCGTACACGACCTCGCCCCTCGCCTCCGCGACCGGCTTGCCCATCTCGAGCGCCATCAGGAGCGCGAACTCCTCGGTGCGCTCCTGCAGGAGGTCGAACGCCCGCCGGAGGATCTCGCCCCGCTTCCGCGGCGCCGTCGCGGCCCACGACGGACCGGCGGCGACGGCGGCGTCGAGCGCCCGGACCCCGTCCTCCGGAGTCGCGTCGGCGATCGAGACCAGGACCGCTCCGATGGCCGGGTCCTCGACGTCGATCGAGCCGCCGCCGGAGGCGTCCACCCACTCACCGCCGATCAGCAGCTGCGTGGGGATGCGGGCGAGCAGAGCGGTCTCGGCGGCGCGGGACGCGACGGAATCAGTCACAGGAGGGAACCACTTCTTCGGATCGGAGCGCGCAGACCGCGCCAGGAGGAGCTTCTCGTCCTCCCAGTGTAGGACGGGCGATCGCTCCGGGGGCGGGGTCGCCGGGAGCCTCGAGGACCTGCGCCTCCCTGAGCCCTGTGGAGGGACGAGCCCTCAGACGGACCGCTCGACGCGGATTCCCGCCTCCGTGAGCTCGCGCAGCGCCGCGGCACTCGCCTCCTCGGAGACGCCTGCGACCAGGTCCTCGAGCACGCGGACCTCGAGCCCCGCCCGTCGCGCGTCGAGTGCCGAGGCGCGCACGCAGTGGTCGGTCGCGAGTCCCACGACGTCGAGCGCGGTGACGCCCCGCTCCGCGAGCACGGCGCCGAGCTCCTCGCCCGCCTCCGTCGTGCCCTCGAAGGCCGAGTAGGAGGGACGGCCCTGTCCCTTGAGGATCTGCACGTCGATCCGAGCGGTGTCCAGGGCCGGGTGGAACCGCGCGCCGTCCGTGCCGGCGACGCAGTGGACGGGCCAGCTGTCGACGAAGTCCGGCTCCACCGCGAAGTGGCCGCCGTTGTCGGAGTCGCCCTCGTGCCAGTCGCGGGAGGCCAGCACCGCGGAGTACCGGTCGGCGTGCGCCGCCAGATGCGCGGTGATGCCCTGGGCGACGGCCGCGCCGCCTGTGACGGCGAGCGCGCCGCCCTCGGTGAAGTCGTTCTGCACGTCGACGATCAGGAGTGCGGTGGTCATCGTGGGCCTTCCGGGAGGAGGTGGAGAGGAGGAGCGGGAGGTCGACCCGTCCGGGTCAGGAGTCGGAGAGCGAGGAGCCGCAGCGGTAGACGCCCGTCACGAGGGTGTCGATCGCGGTCTTCGCCGAGTCGGAGACGTCGCCGAGAGCGTAGACCGCGAAGGTCAGCTCGGTGCCGTCCGCCGCGGTGACCACGCCGGCCAGTGTGTAGCCGGTGTCGATCCAGCCCGTCTTCGCGCGCACCGCGCCGTCGGCCGCGGCGTTGTCGCCGGCGAAGCGGTCGGAGTAGGAGAGCGAGCCCGTCCGGCCCGACACCGGCAGGCCGTCCAGGAGGATCCCCAGCTGCCCCTCGCGGGCCTGCACCTTCCGGAGCAGCTCGGTGAAGTACGCCGGCGCGACCGCGTTGTCGTCGCTCAGGCCGGAGCCGTCGACGATCGCGATCCCGGACGTGTCGACGCCGTAACCGGCGAGCCCCTGCAGCACACCGGCCTGCTCGGCAGCGAAGTCGCTGCCCGCGCCGGTGCGGATCGCGACGAGCCGCGCGAGCATCTCGGCGATCGCATTGTCGGAGACGAGCAGCATCTGCTGCACGAGCGTGCCGACCGGAGCCGACTCCACCGTGCCGAGAACCGCGGCGCCCGCGGGAGCGGTCCCGGTGGAGACCACGGGCGAGCCGTCCAGCTCGTCGGCGAACGCCTCTCCGGCCCGGCCGACCGGATCCGTGCCGCGCTCGGAGGTCGAGGCCGTGGGGTCCTCGCGATCGCCGTCCACCTGGAGCGCCGTGATCTCGGGCATGTAGCCGTCGACCTGCTCCTTGCGGTTCCAGCTCGGCTGCCAGGTCTCGCCCGAGTAGAGGGAGGAGTCGAGCACCAGCGACGTGATCGGCGTCCCGGCGGTGGACGGGTCCGCCTCCCAGGCGCTCTCGACCTGCGCCGCGAGGTCGTCGAGGTGGGCCGCTCCGGCGTAGGTCGACTCCCGGCCGGTCGGGAGCCGGGTCAGGGTGAGGTCTCCCCCGCCGACGAGGACGACGCTTCCGGGCTCGCTCCCGCGGACCACGGTGGTGGCGATGCGCGTGTCCGGGCCGAGGACCGCGAGCGCCGACGCGGCTGTGAGGATCTTGAGGGCGGAGGCGGTGCGGGACGCGGTCCCGCCCCCGCGGTCGAACAGGACCTCGCCCGTCGCGGCGTCGACCACACGCGCCTGCATCGAGCCCAGGCGCGGGTCGGCGGCGAGCCCCGCCACCGAGCAGGTGCGGAGCGCCTCGGCCGCCGCTTCGGCGGTGGGCCGCGCCGTGGCCGTCGGCGTCGGTGCGGGAGTCGCGGTGGCGGTCGGGGTCGAGACGACGGGCAGCGCCCCGGGCTCCGCGGCGCTGCCGAGGGCCGTCCCCACGCCGAAGGCGCCGCCACCGAGCACGGCGGCCACGAGCACCGCGGCGACCACGAGAGTGCGGCGACGGCGGGGAGGAGGCGTGTCGGTCATCCGCAACAGGGTAGCGACGCGAGTTCGACGCGACCTGGACGCCGCGGATGAGGCCGGGAACTCGCGGATCCGGCCGGGACGTCGCGGATGACGGGAGAGGGAGCCGCCTGTGGGAATCGAACCCACGACCTTCTCATTACGAGTGAGACGCTCTGCCGACTGAGCTAAGGCGGCGTGCACGCGGGGCCTGAGCCCCGGACACGATTACACAGCATAGCCTGCTCGCGCCCCCGGGCGTGAATCAGGACGGCGCGGTCGAGCAGAGGCTCCGCGACGGCGGCGGCGACCGCCGCGCTCGGCTCAGGCGAGCGCGCCGCGGAGCTCCTCGAAGGAGCGGGCGATGCGTCCGGGCAGGGCCTCCCGGCCGTCGTGATCGACCCAGGCCGCCCAGGCGTGGCGGACGGCGGCGAGCCCGAGGAGCGTCAGCATCCGCGCCCGGCTGCGCACCCGCTCCGCGTCGTCGTCCTCCTGGCCGAGACGCTCGGCGACGAGCCCCTCGACCGCGAGCTCGAACTCGCGCATGCCCGCGATCTTCAGACCGACCAGATGCGGGTGCTCGCGGAAGAGCGCGCGGCGGAGGACGTGCAGCTCCCGGTCCTCCTCGAGCGGCTCCTCCATCGCGGCGACGAAGACCCGCTGCAGGTCCTCGAGCACGGCGCCCCGGCCCGCGACGAACGCCGCCGCCGTCTCGTCGGCGATGACCGGGAGCCCGCCGACCAGCGCGTCCTCCTTCGAGGCGAAGTAGTTGAAGAAGGTGCGCGTGGAGACGTCGGCGGCGCGCGAGACGTCGTCGATGGTTACGCGCTCCGGCCCGCGCTCGCTAGCGAGGCGGAGGACGGCGATCTCGATCGCCCGCCGCGTGGCCAGGCGCTTGCGCTCGCGAAGCCCGGGCTGCTGCTCGCGGGACCGCTCCTGCTCGGTCAGCACTGCGGATCCACCTCCGGGACGGTCCCCTCGAGCAGGTACGCGTCGACCGCGTCGTTCACGCAGGACGTCGACTTGTTGTAGGCCGTGTGGCCCTCGCCGTCGTAGGTGACCAGGTGACCGGCGGAGAGCTCGCCCGCGAGCGCCTGCGCCCATACGTAGGGCGTCGCGGGATCGTTCGTGGTGCCCACGACCAGGATGGGCGCCGAGCCCTCCGCGGTGATCGGCTCGCGGGAGCCCTCGAACGCCGCCGGCCACTCGCTGCAGAGGATGTCGCCGTAGGCCATGTAGCGGCCGATGGTCGGCGCGGCCTGCTCGAGAGCGGCCTCGTCGGCGCGCATCGAGGCGGTGTCGGCGTCGTAGGAGTAGTCGACGCAGTTGATCGCGAGGAACGCCTCGGTGGTGTTGTCCGCGTACCGGCCGTCCGCGTCGCGCCCGTTGTAGGCGTCCGCGTACTGGAACGCGACCGCGGGGTCGCCCCGGCGGACGCCGGCCAGCATCTCGCTCAGCGCTCCCCACGCCGTGGCGTCGTAGAGCGGGTAGACGATCGCGGTGAACAGCGTGCTCGCGCCGAGCTCCCGGCCGTCGGCGGCCCGGATCGGCGAGGCGTCCACGTCCTCGAGCATGCGCTTCAGCTGGGCCATCCCCGCGTCGACGGTGCCGGTGAACGGGCAGTCGTCCGAGCGGAGGCAGTCGGCGAGGTAGGCGCGCAGTGCGCTCTCGAACCCCTTCGCCTGCTCGCGCACCACGTCGAACGAGGTGGCCGCCGGATCGATAGCGCCGTCGAGGACGAGGCGGCCGACCCGGTCCGGGAACAGCCCGGCGTAGGTCGCTCCGAGGAACGTGCCGTAGGAGTAGCCGAGGTAGTGCAGCGTCTCGTCGCCGAGCGCCGCGCGCAGCACGTCGAGGTCACGGGCGGCGCTCGGGGTGCCGACCTCGGGCAGCAGTGGCCCGCTGCGCTCCTGGCAGGCGGCGGCGAACGCGGCAGCGGTCGTGCGCTGCGCCTGGATCCACTCGTCGCTGCCCCGCTCCCCCGGCGTGATGTCGTAGAGGTAGGAGTCGAGGCCCGCGGCGTCGAGACAGGAGACCGCGGTGGAGGCGCCCACTCCGCGCGGATCGAAGCCGACGACGTCGTACCGGGCGGCGAGCGCGGAGTCGACCGCGTAGTCGGCGCTGTCGCGGATGAAGTCGACGCCCGACGCTCCCGGTCCGCCCGGGTTCACGAGCAGGGAGCCGATCGCCGGTCCCTTCGTCGCGGGTCGGCGCACCAGGGCGATCGACGCCGTCTCCCCCGAGGGGTCGTCCCAGTCGAGCGGGACTGTCGCGTCGGTGCAGAGAGCGCCGTCGCCGCAGTCGTCCCAGACCAGCACCTGCGAGTAGTAGCGCTCCAGCGAGTCGTCGACGGTCTGCGGATAGGGGGTGGAGGTCCGGTCGACGCTCGGGCCGGGCGCGAAGCAGCCGGTCAGGAGGGACGCGGCCGCGGCGAGCGCGACGACGACGGCCGACCGGCGCCCCCGCCTCACGCGGCCACCGGGCGGCGCGCCGCAACGACGAGCAGCGCCTCGAGAGCGAGGACCGGGGAGACGTTTGCGTCGATCCGCTGCCGGGCGGTCGCGATCGCGTCGAGGACGGCGAGCGTGCGGTCGGGCGGAGTCGCGTCGGCGAGCGCGGTCATCTCGGTCCGGACCTCCTCGTTGATGACGCCGCCGGGCGCTCCGAGCTGGAGGCGCACCACGTCGCGGTAGAGGGAGAGCAGGTCGACGAGGATCCGGTCGAGGCCGTCGCGGAGGCTCCGCGTCGCGCGTCGCTTCTGATCCTCCTCGAGCGCCCGCAGCTGCGAGCGGAGCTGCGCGGGCACGGTGCCCCCGGGCTCGACGCCGAGCGAGCGCAGCGCCTGCTGCCGCTCGGCCTCGTCGCGCTCGAGGGTGATCGCCTTGGCGTCCTCGGTCGCGACCTCGATCATCCGCGCAGCGCCGAGCACCGCGTCCGAGACGCCGCGGAGGCGCAGGGCGATGCGGAGCGTCTCCTCGCGGCGCTCGCGCGCGTTCGCGTCGGTCGCCAGGCGGTGCGCCATCCCGATGTGGCTCTGAGCCTGGCGGGCGGCGCGCTCGGCGGTCTCGGGGTCGACCCCGTCGCGGCGCTCGAGGAGACCGGCGACGTCCTCGATGCTCGGCACGCGGAGCCGCACGGAGCGGACGCGGGAGCGGATGGTGGGGAGCAGATCGGCCTCGCTCGGGGCGCACAGGATCCAGACCGTGCGCTCCGGCGGCTCTTCGAGCGCCTTCAGCAGCACGTTGGACGTGCGCTCGCTCATCCGGTCGGCGTCCTCGATGACCATGACGCGGTAGCGCGACACCGAGGGCGAGTACTGCGAGCTGCTGACCAGCCGCCGCACCTCGTCGATCGAGATGATCACGCGCTCGGTGGTCAGCACGGCGAGGTCGGGATGGGAGCGGGCGGCGACCTGGCGGCAGTCGGGGCACTCCCCGCAGCCGCCGTGGCGGCAGAGCAGTGCGGAGGCGAACGCGTAGGCGAGGTTCGAGCGGCCGGACCCGGGAGGGCCGGTGATGAGCCAGGAGTGCGTCATCGACGACGACTCCCGGCCACGGTCGTCCCGGGGCGTCGAGGCGTCCTGCAGGGCGCCGATGGCGTGCTCCTGCCCGACGAGCTGGCTCCAGACGGTCATGCCACCAGGCTAACCGCGAGCACCGACAGCCGACGCACCGTCGAGGAGCGCGGCGACCCGCTCCCGCACCGCGGCCGCGATCTCCTCGACGGGGAGAGCGGCGTCCACGACGAGGAAGCGCTCGGCGTCCGTCTCGGCGATCGCCAGAAACGCCTCGCGCACGCGCCCGTGGAACTCCGCCTTCTCGGCCTCCAGCCGGTCGAAGCGGGTGCGGGCCGCGTCGAGCCGGCCCCGCGCGACGGCGGGGTCGAGGTCGAGCAGGACGGTGAGGTCTGGCCTCAGGTCGTGGGTGGCCCACTCCGAGAGCCGCCGGACCTCGACGGCGTCGAGGACCCGCCCGGCTCCCTGGTAGGCGACGGAGGAGTCGATGTAGCGGTCCTGCACGACGACCTCGCCCCGCTCGAGCGCCGGTCGCACGAGCGTCCCGATGTGCTGGGCGCGGTCCGCCGCGTAGAGCAGGGCCTCGGCCCGCGGATCGATCTCGCCGCGGTGGTGCAGGACGATCTCGCGGATCTGCAGGCCCACCTCGGTGCCCCCGGGCTCGCGGGTGCGGACGACGGTCTCGCCCCGCGTGCCCAGCCACTCCTCGAGCAGCCGGGCCTGCGTGGTCTTGCCCGCGCCGTCCCCGCCCTCGAGGGTGACGAACAGCCCGGTCACGACTCGGTCGCGTCCGACGTCTCGGCGGCGGCCGCCGCGGCCGCGCGGCTCGCGGAGGTGGCGCGGGGCGCGGCGGGCTTCTTCGCTGCGGTCGTCTTCTTGGCGGCCGCGGCCGTCTTGGCCGCGGTCGTCTTGGCCGCCGTCGTCTTAGCCGCCGTCGTCTTGGCCGCTGTCGTCTTGGCCGCCGTGGTCTTCGCCGCGGGCTTCTTGGCCGGCGCGCGCTTGGCCGGAGCCTTCTTGGCCGGGCCCTTCGCGCGCTTGTCGGCGAGCATCTGGACCGCCTGCTCGAAGTCGATCTCCTCGATCGTGAGGCCCTTGGAGATCGTGACGTTGGTCTCGCCGTCGGTCACGTAGGCGCCGAAGCGTCCGTCGCGGATCCGGATCGGCTTGCCGCTGACGGGGTCCGCCTCGAACTCCTTCAGCGCGCTCGACGCGCGTCGCGCCCCGTACTTCGGCTGGGCGAAGATCTCGAGCGCCGTCGGCAGGTCGACCTCGAAGATCTGGTCCTCGCTGGTGAGCGACCGGCTGTCGGTGCCCTTCTTGATGTACGGGCCGTACCGGCCGTTCTGAGCCGTGATCGGCTCGCCGCTCTCGGGGTCGTCGCCGACCGTGCGCGGCAGGTCGAGCAGGCGCAGCGCCGTCGCCAGGTCGATCGACGCGACGTCCATGGACTTGAAGAGGGAGGAGGTGCGCGGCTTCACGACAGCGGGCTTCTTCGCGCCGCGCTTCGCGGGCGCGGGCTCGACGACTTCCCCGGTGGCGGGATCCGCCGCGGTCTCCGGCTCCGGATCGACCTCGGTCACGTAGGGGCCGAAGCGCCCGTCCTTGACGACGACGGTCTTGCCCGAGTCGGGGTTGCTTCCCAGCACGCGGTCGGTCTGCACCGGGGCGTCGACGAGCTCCTGCGCCTTGGCGGGCGTGAGCTCGTCGGGAGCCAGCTCGAGCGGCAGGTTGACGCGACGCGGCGTCTCCTGCCCCTCCTCCTGGGCCACCTCGAGGTAGGGGCCGTACTTGCCGATGCGCAGGGTGATGTCGTCCGTGATCCGGACGGAGTTGATGCTCTTCGCATCGATCTCGCCGAGGTTGTCCACGACGTGTCGGAGCCCGGGGTGCGTGCCTCCGCCGAAGTAGAAGCGGTTGAGCCAGGCGACGCGGTCCTCCTCGCCGCCGGCGATGCGGTCGAGGTCGCCCTCCATCTCGGCGGTGAAGTCGTACTCCACCAGGTCGGAGAAGAAGTCCTCGAGCAGCCGGACCACCGAGAAGGCGATCCAGTTGGGCACGAGGGCGGTCCCGCGCGGAGTGACGTAGCCGCGGTCGACGATGGTGGAGATGATCGACGCGTAGGTCGAGGGCCGGCCGATGCCGAGCTCCTCGAGCGCCTTGACCAGGCTCGCCTCCGTGTAGCGCGGGGGCGGCGAGGTCTCGTGGCCCTTGGCCTCGACCTCGGCGACGACCAGGCTCTGGCCGACCTCGAGCACCGGCAGCTTGGCGTCCTTCTCGTCGCGGGCGCCGTGACGCTCCTCGTCGCGCCCCTCCTCGTAGGCGAGCAGGAATCCGCGGAAGGTGATGACGGTTCCGGAGGCGGTGAACTCGGCGGTCTTCGCGACGTCGCCGGCCGGCTCGGCGAGCAGCGTCACGGTGGCGGTCGAGCCCTTGGCGTCGGCCATCTGCGAGGCGACGGTGCGCTTCCAGATGAGCTCGTAGAGGCGGAGGTCGTTGCCGCGGAGGGTGCCCGAGAGCTGGTCCGGGGTGCGGAAGGTCTCGCCCGCGGGCCGGATGGCCTCGTGCGCCTCCTGCGCGTTCTTGTTCTTGCCGGAGTACAGGCGGGGCTTGTCCGGGACGGTCTCGGCTCCGTAGAGGGACGCGGCCTGAGTGCGTGCGGCGTTCAGCGCCTGCTGCGAGAGCCCGGGCGAGTCGGTCCTCATGTAGGTGATGAAGCCGTTCTCGTAGAGCGACTGCGCGACGCTCATCGTCTGGCGCGCCGAGAAGCGGAGCTTGCGCGCCGCCTCCTGCTGGAGCGTGGACGTGGTGAACGGGGCGGCGGGGCGGCGCGAGTACGGCTTGGACTCGAGGTTCGAGACCCGGACCGTGGTGGCGGGGTCGCGCAGCGCCTCGGCGAGGGCACCGGCGGTGGACTCGTCGAGGACGGTGACGTCGCCCTTCAGCTGACCGCGGTCGTCGAAGTCGCGGCCGCTTCCGATCCGCTTGCCGTCGAGCCGCGCCAGGCGGGCGTCGAAGCCCGCCGCGGCGTCCGACTCGGGTGCGAGCACGGTGGCGAGGTCCCAGTAGCTCGCCGACACGAACGCCAGGCGCTCCCGCTCGCGGTCGACCACCAGGCGGGTCGCGGCCGACTGCACCCGACCGGCCGAGAGCCCGGGGCCGACCTTGCGCCACAGCACGGGCGAGATCTCGTAGCCGTAGAGGCGGTCGAGGATGCGGCGGGTCTCCTGGGCGTCGACCAGGGAGGTGTCGATGTCCCGGGTGTTGTCGCGCGCCTTCTGGATCGCGTCCTTCGTGATCTCGTGGAAGACCATGCGGTGCACGGGGACCTTGGGCTTGAGCTCCTCGAGGAGGTGCCACGCGATGGCCTCGCCCTCGCGGTCCTCATCAGTGGCGAGGTAGAGCTCGTCGGCGTTCTTCAGCGCGCGCTTGAGGTCGGCGACCGTCTTCTTCTTCTGGTCGGAGACGACGTAGTAGGGCTCGAAGCCGTTGTCGACGTCGACGGAGAACTTGCCCAGCGGGCCCTTCTTCAGCTCCGGGGGGAGGTTCTTCGGCTCGATGAGGTCGCGGATGTGCCCGACGGAGGCGAGCACCTCGTAGCCGTCGCCCAGGTACTGGGCGATGGTCTTGGCTTTCGCCGGCGACTCGACGATCACCAGCTTCTTCGTGCCGGACACAGTTCTCCTCGATTGGTGCTGTCGGGTCGGACGACCAGTGGTCCGACGTCCCCTTGCTGCGGGGAGACGGTGCGCGGCGACGTGGTGCGGGGAACGGCGACGCGTCCCCATCGGCGGGGGCGCCCGACAGGCACACCATACACACTGACCCCGGACGTCCTGCCCCCTCCCGAGGACACGGGGACCTCGGGAGGACGCTGGACACGGCCTCGGAGCCGCCTGCCCGGCCTGCCGACGACGGGGGTGACGCGCGGCGCCGATCGGCGCATGATGAGGCATGGCAACGACGCACACCACCACGACCTCCGCCTACACGGCCAAGCTCCTCGACGGACCGCTGGAGGGCAAGACCCTCCGCCGGGGATACGGCGACGATCAGGCCCCCGCCGCACGCCTCGAGATCCCCGGGGCGAGGGCGGGCTCCCGCTACATCTACCTCCTCGCCGGCGGCCTCGAGCACGACGAGGGCGCGGGCGCCCTGCCGACCGCCGCCGCGTACCGGTACCAGCGACTCTCCTCCGACTGACGCGCTCCCGCGGCGTCGTCCGGACCTCGGTCCGGACGACGCCCGCTGCTGCCTCCGCCCTCAGGGCGGCGGGCCGGCCCTCGACCGCGCCGTGAGGGAGAGCGGACCCGCGGCGACGGCCGCCTCCGTTCTCGCGACGCCCCCGTCGACGTCGCAGAGGACGAGCTCGGCGCCGTTCGCGCGGGCCACGGCGGCGGCACGTCCGCACGGATCCCCGGTCAGCAGGCCGGAGGCGACGTCGGCCGCTGCCAGGGACGAGGCGTCCGCGGCGGCGACCGCTCGCTGGTGCCCGACGACTCCTGCGCAGCCGGCGAGCACGGCGGCCGTCACCAGGATCGTGCCCGCGACGACTCCGATCGCCACGACCGCGGCCGATCCCTCCTCCCGGTCGCGGACAGCCCCGGGGAGCCGTCGGATCATCCGCCTCCGCCCAGCGCGCAGGACCGGACCGAGACCGGGAGCGACACCGCCGGGAGCGGGCGCAGCCGGGCCGCGACGTCGACGCAGACCAGTCCGTCCTGCTCCCCCGCCGTGAGCGACGCCCCCGCCACCCGGGCGAGCGGCGTGCGGGGGTCGTCGCCCCGGGCCGCGGACCGGGCCGCGTCGGCGGCCGCGTCGACGAGCCGGACGTACTGCGCCGAGGCCGCCACCGACCCCAGGCACAGCGCCAGTACCGCGACCACCGCCGGGAGCACGAGCGCGAGCTCGGCAGTGGCCGAGCCCTCCTCCTGGACGAGCCGCCCGCGCAGCAGCGGAAGGCCTCTCATCCCGCCGCGGTGAGCGCGCGGGTCACCAGGTCGGTCAGGATGCTCCGCACCTCGTCGCCCTTGAGGATGACCACCAGCAGCCCGGCGAAACCGACCGCGGCCATCGTCGCGATCGCGTACTCCGCCGTCGCCGACCCCTCCTCGTCGCCCAGAGCGCCGAGACCTCCCCACCCGGGTCGGCGCCACTCGACGCGCCCCGCGGAGACGTCGATGCCCGTTCCTCCGCCGGACGCCGCACCTCCGCCGCTCCTCGAGCCCCGGCTCGTTCCGGGCACACCACTTCCCGCATCCCTGCTCCTACCGAGTCCTCGACTCCGGGAGACTCCCCCGCCGCTGATCGCCGTGTCACTTCTCATCCGTCCTGCTCCGTTCCGCCCCGCTCCGCGCCCCTCCTCCGAGGATCGCGGACTCCCGATCCCACCGATCGACCCTCCGGCCGATCCGTGGAGACGCCTCCCGGTCCCGCCCCTGTGGAGGAGCGGTCGACCGCGTCACGCCGCCACCGAGAACGTCGAGAGCAGCACCGAGACGACCATCGGAGCCACTCCGAGCAGCAGGAACGCCGGCAGCACGCAGATCCCGAGCGGCAGCATCAGGGTCACGCCGAGCCGAGCGGCTCGCTCCCGCGCCCCGGAGGACGCCCGTGCCCGGACCAGAGCCGCCTCGCTCCGGAGCAGGCGTCCGGCCGGCACGCCCGCCGCCGCGGAGAGGGCGAGCACCGGGTCCGCGTCGGAGAACACGCGCTCGCCCGAGTCGAGCCCGCACTCGGCGAGCGCCGCCACGACCCGGGCGCGCGACGACTCGATCGAGCCGCCACCGGCCAGCGCCACCGAGAGGAGGTCGAGCGCGAGCCCGGGCGCCGGATCGGCCGGGGCCGCGCTTCGGACGAGGCGCCGCGTCCACGCGTGCGCGGCCGCCATCAACCCGGCTCCCCCGACCAGGCAGACCGCACCGGGCACCGTCCCGAGGAGCACGCCGACCACGTCGAAGCCCAGCAGTGCCCCCAGACCCAGCGCCGCCAGCGGCAGCGCGCTCACGACCCTCCCGGTGGCGGAGGGACCGGCCAGAGCCACCTCGATGTCCCGGCGGGCGCGCGCCAGCTCGCGCAGGGACTCCGCCAGCTCGCCGAGAGCGGCGGCGACCGGCGCGCCGGAGTCGGCGGCCACCCGCCACGCGGCGGCCAGCGCCGCCCACGCGGTCGCCTCACCGGTGTCCGGCGCTCGCCGTCGCGGCCGCTTCCGCTCCGAGCCGCTCCGCCGCGAAACCGGCGTCCCGCGCAGCAGCGCCTCCGTCACGTCGCCCCCGCGGCCGGCCTCCTCCGACACCGCCCGGAGCAGTCGCCGCCGCCGCGCGTCCCCGCTGTCCGCCCCTTCCGCCCCCGCGAGATGCCCGAGGGCCGACGCGGGAGCCACTCCCGCCGCGAGGAGGACGGCCAGTCGGTGCACGACGGCCGCGACCTCGTCCAGCCCGTCGCGGCCCGTCACGCGCTCGACCTCGAGGCGCTCGGGAGCGACCCGTCCTCGACCCTCAGGCGGCCGGCCGCGTCGAGCGCGAACGTCCCGGATGCCGCCAGCCGCCGCCGCCCGTCGCGGCGCTCGAGGTGGAGCACCAGGTCGATCGCGCTGACCGTCTGGCGGGCGATCGCCTCGGGCCCGAGTCCCGCGAGGACCCCGAGCGCCTCGAGACGCGCGGGCACGTCCTCGAGGGAGTTCGCGTGGAGGGTCCCCGCACCGCCGTCGTGCCCGGTGTTCAGCGCGGACAGCAGCTCGCGCAGCTCGACGCCGCGGCACTCGCCGAGGACCAGGCGGTCCGGACGCATCCGCAGCGCCTCCCGCACGAGCCGGTCCAGGCCCACGGCACCGGCGCCCTCGAGGTTGGGCTGCCGAGCCTCGAGCGAGACGACGTGCGGGTGCGCCGGCCGGAGCTCGCCGACGTCCTCGATGGCGACGATCCGCTCGGTCGGCGCCGCGCACCCGAGCAGGGCACCGAGCAGGGTGGTCTTGCCTGATCCACCGGCTCCCGTGATCAGCAGGTTCCACCGCTCGCGGACCGCCCGGCGCAGAAGCCGCACTCCGTCGTCGTCCAGCATCCCGGCCGCCTGCAGCTCCCCGAGCGTCCAGGAGTCCGACCGCGGCACCCGCACCGACACGAGCGCTCCCCCGGTCGCCACCGGCGGCAGCACGACGTGCACGCGGACCCCGTGGCGGAGCCTGACGTCCACGCACGGGCTCGCCTCGTCGACGTGCCGTCCACCGGCCGCGACCAGCGCGACGGCCAGCCGCCGTGCTCCGGCAGCGTCGAGCGTCCACTCCGGAACCCGCTCCGCACCACCGCCCCGGTCGATCCAGAGGCCCGCGCCGCCGTTCACGAAGAGGTCGGTCACCGCGGGATCCGCGGCGTGCGGCGCGAGCAGCCCGAGACCGGCGGCGGCGGGCCGCACCGGCAGCGGGTCGCGGCGGTGCTCGGCGGGGACGAGGGGGACGAAGTCGCGGGTCATCCCGGCACGCTAGGAGCCCGTTCCGCGCGCCGGGGCGCTCCCTGCCCGATCGGAGGAGAGACGCCCGCGTCGGCGCCTGTGGAGGAACGACCCGGGCCGGACGCGAGCGCAGGGGCGGCCCGGGGCTCTCGGCAGGGAGCCGCTCCGAGGAGGGGCCCCACGGCGCAGAGAAGCCCAGTCGACGAGGAGACGTCCCGGCGACGCGGAAACGCCCCCGCGAGCAGGGCTCGAGCGGGGGCGTCCGTCCGCCGGATCAGGCGGGAAGAAGGGGGCGGCACCCATTGGGGGGAACAGGTGCCGCCTCGGCGGCGCTGGATTGGGGGGAATCACTTGCGCCGCTGGGCCGAAGTTCATTCGGCCGTATGCAACTGTAGGGGACGGATCGCGATTCGCCAAGCCCGGATCCTGTTCTCTGCGGACTCTTATCCGACACCCGCCCCGCACTCAGCTTGCGGCGCTCGGCGATCCCCGCTGGAGGCGGGCGCTACGGTGGTGCGACGCCGACCGCGCGGGCCGGCGAACGTCTCACTCGCGAAGGAGCGAATCGCAGATGTCCACTCCCCCCGACGCCCCGGCCGCCGACCGGAACGCCATCGACAACCTCCTCCACGAGACCCGCCGGTTCCCGCCGCCGGCCGATCTCGCCGCCGGAGCGGTCGCGACCGCCGCGCTCTACGACGAGGCCGCGGCCGACCGCCTCGCCTTCTGGGCCGACCGGAGCCGCGAGCTCCTGCACTGGCACCGACCGTTCACGCGCACCCTCGACTGGAGCGAGCCCCCGTTCGCGAAGTGGTTCGACGACGGCGAGCTGAACGTGGCCTACAACTGCCTCGACCGCCACGTCCTGGCCGGCCACGGCGACCGCGTCGCCCTGCACTGGGAGGGCGAGCCCGGCGACTCCCGCTCGATCACCTACGCCGAGCTCACCGCCGAGGTGAAGCGCGCCGCGAACCTGCTCACGAGCCTCGGCGTCCGCGCCGGCGACCGCGTCGCGATCTACCTGCCCATGATCCCGGAGGCGGTCATCGCGATGCTGGCCGTCGCCCGGCTGGGGGCGGTCCACTCCGTCGTCTTCGGCGGCTTCAGCGCCGAGAGCCTGCGCGCGCGCATCGACGACGCGGAGGCGACACTCGTCATCACCGCCGACGGCGGCTGGCGCAAGGGCGCCGTCTCGCCCCTGAAGCCGGCGGTCGACGCCGCGCTCGCCCTCGGCGGCGAGTCCAGCGTCCAGCACGTCCTGGTCGTGCGCCGCGGAGGCAACGAGGTCGCCTGGCACGAGGGGCGCGACCTCTGGTGGCACGAGGAGATCGTGGCGGTCGACGCCGACCACGTCGCCAAGCCGTTCCCCGCCGAGCAGCCCCTCTTCATCCTCTACACCAGCGGCACGACCGGGAAGCCCAAGGGCATCCTGCACACCAGCGGCGGGTACCTCACCCAGGTCGCCTTCACGCACCGCGCGGTCTTCGACCTGCACCCCGAGTCGGACGTCTACTGGTCGACCGCGGACGTGGGCTGGATCACCGGGCACAGCTACGTCGTCTACGGCCCGCTCGCCAACGGCGCCACCCAGGTGATGTACGAGGGCACTCCGGACAGCCCGCATCCCGGCCGCTGGTGGGAGATCGTCGAGAAGCACGGCGTGACGATCCTCTACGCGGCGCCCACGGCGATCCGCTCCTTCATGAAGCTCGGCCGGCAGATCCCGCAGCGCTTCGACCTCTCGAGCCTGCGCCTGCTCGGATCGGTCGGCGAGCCGATCAACCCGGAGGCGTGGGTCTGGTACCGCGACGTCATCGGCGGCGGCCGCACCCCCATCGTCGACACGTGGTGGCAGACCGAGACCGGCGCGATGATGGTGTCCCCCCTGCCCGGGGTGACGACTCTCAAGCCCGGGTCCGCGCAGGTAGCTCTGCCGGGGATCTCGATCGACGTGGTCGACGACTCCGGGACGCCGGTCGGCGCCGACGAGGGCGGACTGCTCGTGATCACCGAGCCCTGGCCGGCGATGCTGCGCGGCATCTGGGGCGACCCGGAGCGCTACGTCGAGACCTACTGGTCGAAGTTCGGCGACCGCTACTTCGCGGGCGACGGGGCGCGTCGTGATCAGGACGGCGACCTCTGGCTCCTGGGGCGCGTGGACGACGTGATGAACGTCTCCGGCCACCGCCTCTCGACGGCCGAGATCGAGTCGGCCCTCGTCTCGCACCCGGTCGTCGCCGAGGCGGCCGTCGTGGGAGCCGCGGACGAGACCACCGGCCAGGCCGTGGTCGCGTTCGTGATCGCGAAGGCGAGCCAGGCCGAGGCGCTGGCCCACGGACACGACGAGCTCGAGGCCACCCTGAAGGCGCACGTCGCCGAGCACATCGGCGCGATCGCCCGCCCGAAGCGGATCTTCGTGGTGCAGGAGCTGCCCAAGACCCGCTCGGGGAAGATCATGCGCCGGCTGCTGCGCGACGTGGCGGAGGGACGTGCCGTGGGCGACACGACGACGCTCGCGGACACGCAGGTGATGGCGGTGATCTCCTCCGCGATCGCCGCGGACTGACCGGGCGCCGCCCCCTCCCGCCGTGTGGGCCGGAGGGGGCGGTGCGTCAGTCGAAGGCGACGATCAGCTCGACCTCGACGGGAGCGCCGAGGGGCAGCTCCGCCACCCCGACGGCCGAGCGCGCGTGACGGCCGGGCTCGCCGAACACGTCGCCGAGCAGCTCCGAGGCGCCGTTGATCACGCCGGGCTGCCCGGTGAAGCCGGAGGCGGACGCGACGAAGCCGGTGAGCTTCACGATCCGCGTCACCCGGTCGAGCGATCCGATCGCGTCGGCGACGGCCGCGAGCGCGTTGAGGGCGCAGGTGCGGGCCAGCTCCTTCGCCTGCTCGGGCGACACCTCGTCGCCGACCTTGCCGACCAGCGGCAGAGCGCCGTCGACGAAGGGGATCTGCCCCGCCGTGTAGACGAGGCCGCCGTGCACGACGGCGGGGACGTAGGCGCCGGCGGGGACCGCGACCGCGGGCAGCTCCACGCCGAGCTCCGCGAGGCGCTCGGCGATCACGCGCCGGCCTCGGCGACGGGGCGCTTGAGGTACGCGACGAGGCCGCCCTCGGGACCGGTCACGATCTGGACCAGCTCCCAGCCCTCGGATCCCCAGGTGTTCAGGATCGCCGTGGTGTTGTGGATCATCAGCGGGGTGGTGATGTACTCCCAGCGCGGGACGGACATGGCTCTCCTCGGGTGCGGCCGGTGCGGGACGACTGCTGAGCGCCGCGCGTCGGCGGGATGAGCGCCGCGGCTCGTCCGAGCGCGGCGACTACGCTGATTCTATGTCGGGGCAGGGCGGGACCAGAGTCGTGAAGACTATCGGGGGCGCCGTCGGCGGTCTGATCGGCATCGTCGCCATGAGCGTCGTCGCGGGAGTCCTGGTGGCCGCCTCGGTGACGCCGGCGATTGCGCTGAGCGGCATGGCCGCCGGCAACACGGTGGAGATGTTCGACAACCTCCCCGAGTACCTCGAGATCGGCACGCTCGCCGAGAAGAGCGACGTGTACGCGAAGGACTCCTCCGGCGGCGACGTGCTGCTCGCCTCCTTCTACGCCCAGAACCGCGTCGAGGTGGGCTGGGACGAGATCTCGCCGTTCGTGAAGGACGCCGTGGTCGCCTCCGAGGACCCCCGCTTCTACGAGCACGGCGGCATCGATCTGCTCGGCACCGTCCGCGCGGCCGCGACGACGGCCATGGGCGGGGACGTCCAGGGCGGCTCCTCCATCACGCAGCAGTACGTCAAGAACGTGCTCGTGCAGAAGGCGGAGGCGCTCAGCGATCCGATCGAGCGCGACGCGGCCTACCGCGAGGCCACGGAGACCACTCCGGAGCGCAAGGTCGCCGAGATGCGGCTCGCCATCGGGCTCGAGAAGGAGTATCCGAAGAACGACATCCTGCTGGGCTACCTCAACATCGCCCTGTTCGGCGGCACCGTCTACGGCGTCGAGGCGGCCGCCCGCTACTACTTCGGAGTGAGCGCGAAGGACCTCTCGCTCGCGCAGTCCGCCGCGCTCGTCGCGATCGTGAACAACCCCGAGAAGTTCCGCTTCGACCGGCCCGGCGACCCGGCGAACCCCGCCGCGGAGGGCTACCCGCAGACCCGGGACCGGCGCGACTACATCGTCACCCGCATGGACCTCGAGTCGAAGGTGACGTCCGAGCAGGCGCAGGCGGCCGTCGCCGAGCCCGTGACGCCGAACATCACCGAGCCGAGCACCGGCTGCCAGACGGCCGGAGTCGCGGCCTTCTTCTGCGACTACGTCACCTGGGTCATCAAGAACGACGACGCGTTCGGTGCGAGCCAGGACGAGCGCGACGCCACCTTCAAGCGCGGCGGCTACCGGATCTACACGACCCTCGACTCCGACCTGCAGCAGGCCGCCGTCTCGGCCACCGACGACTGGGTGCCCAAGTCGATGGCGAACGTGAACATCGGCAGCGCGAGCGTCTCGGTCGAGGTCGGCACCGGCCGCATCCTCGCGATGACCCAGAACAAGGACTACTCCAACGATCCGGACCTGACGGGCCCCAACTACACGAGCGTCAACTACAACACCGACTTCGGGTACGGCGGCTCCTCGGGATTCCAGGTCGGCTCGACCTACAAGGTGTTCACCCTCGCGGAGTGGCTGCAGGAGGGGCACTCGCTCGGCGAGAGCGTCGACGGCACCCGCCGCGCCTACACGACCTTCCGTGACAGCTGCGAGCCCGACGGCGTCTACTACGGCGAGTCCTGGAACCCCGGGAACGACGAGGGCGGCAACGGAGGAGTGACCACGGCCCTGCAGGCCACGACCGGCTCGATCAACACCTCGTTCGCCGCCATGGCCCAGCAGCTGGACCTCTGCGGCATCCGCAACACGGCGCTGGCGATGGGCGTGCACCGTGCCGACGGGACCGAGCTGCAGAAGCTCGCGCCGACCATCCTCGGCACCAACGAGATCGCTCCGCTCACGATGGCCACGGCCTTCGCCGGCTTCGCGAACAAGGGCACCGTCTGCACGCCCATCGCGATCGACCGGATCGTCGACCGCACGGGCGCGGACGTCGCGCCGCCCGCCTCCGAGTGCAGCCAGGGGATGTCCGAGGAGGTTGCCGCGACCGCCGGCTACGCCCTGCAGCAAGTGGTGACGGGCGGCACCGGCGCCCCCTCCAACCCCCGCACCGGGGTGCCGCACATCGGCAAGACCGGCACCACGGACGACGCGCTGCACACGTGGATGGTCGGCGCGAGCACCGAGGTCGCCACCGCCACCTGGGTCGGCAACGTGACCGGCTTCACCTCCATGCGCGGATTCAGTCTCAACCGGGTGAACGCCGGTCAGGTGCGCCACCAGATCTGGCCGCGCATCATGCGCGTCGCCGACGCGAAGTACGGCGGGACGGCGTTCCCGGCTCCGGTCCGCTCGCTCGTCGACGCTCCGCAGGAGGCCGTGCCCCAGGTCACCGGCCAGAGCCCCTCTGCGGCGGCCGCACGCCTGCGCTCCGTCGGCTTCACGGTCCGCGTCGACACTTCTCCGGTCCCCTCCGACCGCCCGGCAGGGACGGTCGCGCAGACGAACCCGCCCGCCGGGTCGCGCGTCTCCCGGGGCGCGGAGATCACCCTGCAGATCAGCGCCGGACCGGGCGCCCCGCCCCGCGCGGGCTGAGCCCCCGCACCCCCGGCTGCTCCCGAGGGAGCGTCCGGCAGAATGAACGCGGCCGCGCTCGCGGCCGACGTGCGAGAGAAGGACCCATGACCGGACGCACCCGTCGCCCCCTCACCACCGCCCTCGCGACCGTCGCCGCGGCCGGAGCCGTCGCCGCGGCCTGGGGCATCGGCGTCGAGCGGACGCTGTTCACCGTCCGGCGCACGTCGTTCCCGGTGCTGCCCGCCGGTTCCGAGCCGATCCGCGTCCTGCACGTGTCGGACCTGCACATGGCCCCGTGGCAGAGCAAGAAGCAGGAGTGGATCCGCTCGCTCCTCGCCCTGGCGCCCGACGTCGTGGTCGACACCGGCGACAACCTCGGCCACCGCGACGGCGTGCTCGGCATCCGCCGGGCTCTGGAGCCCTTCGCCGGGATCCCCGGCGCTTTCGTCAACGGATCCAACGACTACTTCGGCCCTCGGATCAAGAACCCGCTCCGCTACTTCGTCGGCCCCTCCAAGAACCCCAAGCAGCACGAGGCCGATCTCGACACCGACGGGCTGACCGGCTTCTTCTCGGACGGGCTCGGCTGGGTGGACCTCAACAACCGCGCCGAGAGCATCACGGTGAAGGGGACGCGCATCGAGTTCTTCGGCGTCGACGACCCGCACATCGGCCTCGACCGCATCGACCTCGTCGCCGGAGCCGTGGACGAGCTGCGCGGCGCGGAGGACGGACCGGCCGGGGTCAGCATCGGCGTGGCGCACGCGCCCTACCAGCGCATCCTCGACGACTTCGTCGCCCGCGGCGCCGAGGTGATCCTCGCCGGGCACACGCACGGCGGGCAGGTCTGCGTCCCGGGCTTCGGCGCCCTCGTCACCAACTGCGACATCCCGCGCGACAAGGTCGCCGGCTCGACGACGTGGGACAACGGACTGCGCAGCTCGTACCTCAACGTGTCCGCCGGAGTCGGCACCTCGATCTACGCACCGGTGCGCTTCGCCTGCCGGCCCGAGGTGACCCTCGTCACGCTCACTCCGGCGGCCTGACGAGGGGTGTCCGACGGCGGTCCGGAAATCGGCTACTATTGTCGAGGCTCGTGAGCGGTTCTCCGTGATGAGCACACCGGGGTGTGGCGCAGCTTGGTAGCGCGCCTCGTTCGGGACGAGGAGGTCGTGGGTTCGAATCCCGCTACCCCGACCGGTGAGAAGCCCGGCCAGGATCGATGATCCGGCCGGGCTTCGTCGTTCCCGGGGCGTTCTCGGAATTCTGCTGTGGCGGGGCTCGCCCGCAGGCGGATGCTCGCCCGGGCCGGAGCCTGGTCGACGACGGAGCCGGCGCGATCACCGCCCCGCGCTCTCCGGCTCGAGCACCCCTGTCGGCGTCCCGAGCGTCCTGCGCACGGGCGTGCCTCCAGCCCACTCCCCCGCGCCTCCCGGCCCGATCCCAGCAGCCGGGAGCGAGACTGTTCTTCCGCCGTCGTCGCCGCCCCCGCCCGACGACCGACGAGAGGAGCACCGTGACCCGGTCGCTCACCCGCCTCACCCTCGCCATCAGCGTGCCCTACGTGGTCGCGCTCGCAGCGATCGCCTTCTGGCCGACGCCCGTCGATGCGGGAGTGCGGGGGGATCTCGGCCGAGTGACCTCCTGGTTCGCCCGGCACGGCCTCCCGATGGTCGACTACGCGTTCATCGAGTCGATCGCCAACATCGCCCTGTTCGTGCCCCTGGGGCTGCTCCTGGCCCTCAACCTGCGGCTCCGGAGGGCGTGGGTCGCCGTCGCCGTCGGCGCCGTCGTGAGCTCGCTCATCGAGGCGGGCCAGCTGCTCTTCCTCTCGGCGCGCTTCGCCACCGTCGACGACGTCGTGATGAACACCTCCGGCGCCCTCCTCGGCGCTGTCGCCGGCGTACTGCTCCGGATGGTCGTCCGCGCACGACGACGCCGGAGGGCGGCGGAGTGGGACGACGCCTTCGCGCACATCCCCCTCCGCGGCACCTCCGGCGTCGTGGCGGATCAGCCGAGCCGCGTCCGCTGAGACGACGGCTCCGCCGCGTCAGCGGCCGAGGCCGCGGTACTCCCAGCCGGCCGCACGCCAGGCGGCGGGGTCGAGGCAGTTGCGACCGTCGACGAGGAAGGTGTTGGCCACCTTCGCCGCCGTGGCCGCGGGGTCGAGGGCGCGGAACTGCTTCCACTCCGTCACGACGACCACGGCGTCGGCACCGGCCAGCGCCTCGTCGACGTCGGTCGTGTAGGTGATCTCGGGGTAGCGGCGGCGCGAGTTCTCGATCGCCTCGGGGTCGGTCGCGACCACGGTCGCACCGAGGTCGTGCAGGCGAGCGGCGACGTCGAGCGACGGCGAGTCGCGGATGTCGTCCGACTCCGGCTTGAACGCCAGACCGAGCACCGCGATGCGGCGGCCCTCGACGGAGCCGCCCAGGCCCTCGGTGACGAGGTCGACGACGCGCTGACGGCGACGCAGGTTGATCGCGTCGACCTCTTTGAGGAAGGCGACGGACTCGCCGACGCCGAGCTCGTCGGCGCGGGCCGAGAAGGCGCGGATGTCCTTCGGGAGGCAGCCGCCTCCGAAGCCGATGCCCGCGTTCAGGAAGCGGCGGCCGATCCGCACGTCGTAGCCGATCGCGTCGGCGAGCTGCGTGACGTCCGCGCCGGTGACCTCCGCGATCTCGGCGATCGCGTTGATGAACGAGATCTTGGTCGCGAGGAAGGCGTTGGCCGAGACCTTCACCAGCTCGGCGGTGGCGTAGTCGGTGACCACGAGCGGGGTCTCGGCCGCGAGCGCCGTCGCGTAGACCTCGTCGAGGGTCGCCTTCGCCGCTGCTCCGGCCTCGCCTGCGGGCACGCCGTAGACGAGGCGGTCGGGGCTGATCGTGTCCTTCACGGCGAAGCCCTCGCGGAGGAACTCGGGGTTCCAGGCGAGGGTCGCACCGGAGGAGGCGATGCGGTCGGCCAGGCGGGCAGCGGTGCCGACGGGGACGGTCGACTTGCCGACGACGAGGGAGTCCGCCTCGAGGTAGGGCAGGAGACCGTCGATCGCCGAGTCGACGTAGGTCATGTCCGCGGCGTTCTCGCCCGGCTTCTGCGGGGTGCCGACGGCGACGAAGTGCACGGCCGCACCGGCGGCGTCGGCCATGTCGGTCGAGAAGCGCAGGCGCCCGGAGGCGACGCCGGAGGACAGCAGCTCCGGGAGGCCGGGCTCGAAGAACGGCGCGGTGCCGGCGGCCAGGGCGTCGATCTTCTTCTGGTCGACGTCGATGCCGATGACGTCGTGGCCGAGCTCGGCCATGGCGGCAGCGTGGACGGCACCGAGGTAGCCGCAGCCGATGACAGAAAGCTTCACAGGGGTTCTCCGAATCGTGGCGGGTTCGTGTCGCGGTCGCGACGGTGAGGAGGAGCGATGCGATGCGGCGACGCGTCAGCGCGCCCGCGGACGCGCGACTACCGCCGCGCCAATGCTCTCAGATCACGGGAGACGTCGGCGACAGCCGCCGCGATCTGCGCCGCCACGCGCTCGTGCACGGCCTCGCTGCGGCCGATCGGGTCCTCGATGTCGTCGCCGCCCTCGCCCCGCGGGGCGCGCCCGCGGTGGGCGGCGGCGAGCCGCACGACGGCGCGGAGCCGCGCGGCGGGGTCCTCGACCGTCGGCAGCGGCACCTCCCGCAGCACGAACGGCAGCACGCGGGCGAACTCGAGCAGCGTGAAGCCGCGGAGGAGGAGCGACGGAAAGCGCCGGGAGGCGTCGACCAGGTGGTCGCGCGTCATCGTGAGCAGGAGGTCGGCGTCGCCGACGATCGCGTCGCCGAGCACCGCGCTCGTGTGCGCGGCCGGGTCTCCCCCGTGCTGAGCCGAGAAGCGGGCCGAGACCGGGTCCATCGGCAGTCCGTCGCGCGTCCTCACTCCGGCGCTCGTGAACGCGAAGAGCGGACCTCCCGCGGGTGATGTCGCGTCGGCGAGTGCGGCGCGCAGCAGCTGCTCCGCCATCGGCGACCGGCAGATGTTGCCGGTGCAGACCGAGAGCACGGTGAAGACGGGGGCGGCGGAGGCGGCGACCGGTTCGTCCGGTCGCCAGCTCCGGCGGGGGGGGCGGGCGGAGTCGTCTCCCGGGAAGATCATCGCGGGGCGCTCAGGCCGAGGTCGACGCGGGCTCGGGCTCGACGGCCGTGTCCGGGCGGGCACCCGATCGCTCGGAGCCGTAGTAGCTCGTGTAGTAGTAGCCGTAGCCCCGGCCGACCTGGCCGCGCGCGGGCACGCGGTTGAGGATCACGCCGAGGGTGTGGCCGCTGACCCGCTCGAGGTTCTGGATCGCCTTGCCCAGCTCGTCGGTCGTCGTCCTGCCCGCGGAGATGACCACGAGCGCGCCGTCGGTGCGGGCGGTGAGGATGGCGCCGTCCGTGACGGGCAGGAGCGGCGGCGCATCGACGATCACGATGGCCTCGCGGGCGATCTCGTGCAGGAGGATGTCCATGCCGTTGGAGCCGAGCAGCTCGGACGGGTTCGGCGGGATCGACCCGGCTCCGAGCACCCAGAGGTTGCCGGACGGGCCCCACGGCTGCAGGACGTCCTGCAGCTCCGCCTTGCCGATCAGCAGGTCGGTCAGGCCGACGCCGGGCACGAGGCCGAACGACTTGGCGACCGTCGGCTTGCGGAGGTCGCCGTCGACGACGACGGTGCGCTGGCCGGAGGCGGCGAGCGTCACCGCGAGGTTCGCGGTCACCGTCGACTTGCCGTCCGAGGGCAGCGGGCTCGTCACGACGATGATGCGCGGCGGGCTGTCGATGTTCATGAACTGCAGGTTCGTGCGGAGCTCGCGCAGCGCCTCGGCGAGTGCGTGCTTGCCGTCGGCCTTGATGTAGTCGGTCGTGTCGGCCTCGGGGACGATGCGGTTGGTCTCGCTGAGGCGCTTGTCGACGGGGAGGGTGCCGACCACGGGGAGGTCGAACAGGCGCTCGACCATCTCGGCGGTGCGGATGCGCCGGTCCAGAGTGTTGCGGACGAACGCGTAGACGAGACCGAGGACGAGGCCCGCGAGCGCGCCGACCGCGAGGACGAGGCGCAGGTTCGGGAACGCCGGCGAGGACGGGAGCGCCGCGGTCTGCAGGACGGTGAGGGAGACCGTGTCGCCGACGCCCGTCTCCTGGTTGACCTGCTGCACCTTGGTGGCGATGGCCGCGACCCAGGCATCGGCGAGCTTCTGCGCGCCCTCGGGGGTGGAGGCGGTGGCGCTGACCTTCATCACTGGGGCGACCGTGTCGGCCTGCACCGCGATCGCCGAGATCAGCGTGGCGGGCGAGACGTCGAGGCCGAGGCTGTCGATCGCGATCTGCGCCACGTCGCGCGAGGTGGCGATCGGGACGTACGTGGCGAGGCTCGACTTGGCGACGGACTGCGCGATCTGCTGCGTGTAGATCGCCTGGCTGTCGTCGGCACCGGTGGTGGCGACGGAGACGAGGCCCTGCGAGTCGGCGACGTACCGCGGCTTCTGCGTCAGCGACCAGCCGAAGGCGACGAGAGTGCCGAGGAGGATCGCCGCGACGATCGGGATCCAGTGGTCGCGCAGGAGCCGGAGGACGTCTCGAAGTTCCACAGAGTCAGATTTCCTTCGCTGGTACGGATCACGCGGCGGGCGCCGGAGACGGGTTCTTCCGAATTCTGACACAGCGCTTCCGCGCCCTCGGCGCCAGGCGCGTCAACCGTGCCACCCGTCGGGGGTGGGCTCCGGCGGAGTCCCTCTCGTGATCACTCCGAGGCCCTCGAGCTCGACGACCGCCGACTCGACGACCGCCTCCGCATCGACGCCGGCGGGCGGCGGGCCCGCCTCCTCGAGCACCGCGGCGACGAGACCGGGCAGATCGGAGCCCCGGCCGGCTTGGCGCCAGATCGTCGGGCCGATGCCGGACAGGCGCACGAGGGTGCCGCCGCAGAACACGAGCAGCTGGCCGTCGGCGAGCTCCACAGCGTCGTCCGCAGGGGTGCGCAGGACGGTGCCGGGCAGGGCCTCGCCCACAGGGTCGAGCTGCACGGAGACCACCTCGGACCAGGCGGACGGGGCCTCGGCGCCGAGGGACGCGAAGACCTCCTCGACCAGGTGCACCACGCTCGCGGCCTCGGAGTAGACCAGTCGCCGGACGCCGCCCAGCGCCGAGAGGGTGCGGACGAGATCGGCGATCGGCCGCGGGCGGGCCGAGAGGTAGGAGGTCTGCGGCACCAGGTCCTCGATCGCGTCGACCGGGTCGACGTGCTCGAGGAAGGGCGTCCCGACGCCGTCGCGGCGCTCGAGCAGGAGGACTCCCGCCAGCCGCAGGGGCGCCTCCGGGACCGGTCGGAGGGCGAGCGACCCGGGGGCCAGCTGCGCCTTCGGCGCCGATCCGGTCAGCGGCTTCACCGACAGCGGCTTGGGATAGGGCAGGACGCGCCCCTCCGGGGTCACGCCGACCGTCTCGTCGGTGACGTAGCCGAAGCGGGACCCGAGCGTCCGCGCGATGGTGGTCTTGCCGGTCCCGGAGGCGGCGACGAAGGCCAGCACGCGGCCGGACTCGTCGGAGATCCCGCAGGCGTGGAGCATCAGCAGGTCGGCGCGCCGGGCGCCGATCGCCTCGAGGGTCAGGGTCGAGGTCAGGGACTCCTCGAGCTGCGCGAGCGTGGCGCTCGAGACCCGGGGCGAGCCGTCGAGCGGGACGGAGGGATCGTGCCCCACCTCGGCGAGGACGTCGCGTGCTCCCGCGTCGGGCTCGGACGCGCAGGCGGCCCAGCTGTCGGCGATCCGCGCCGCGTCCTCGTCGCCGACGCCGCGTCCGAAGACCACGCGGAACGGGGTCTCGAGGACCGAGACGGACAGGGTGCGGGGCTCGGCGCCCCTCCCCCCGGCGATCAGTAAGCCCCGTCGCGGGCGAGGACGGCGCGCGCGGTCTTGAAGAGGATGACGATGTCGCCGGTCATCGACCAGTTCTCGACGTAGTACAGGTCGAGGCGGACGGTGTCCTCCCACGAGAGGTTCGAGCGTCCGCTGACCTGCCAGAGCCCGGTGATGCCCGGCTTCATCAGGAAGCGGCGGTGCACGTGCTCCTCGTACTGCTCGACCTCGCGGGCCAGCGGCGGGCGGGGGCCGATCAGGGACATGTCGCCGCGGAAGACGTTCAGGAACTGGGGCAGCTCGTCGAGGCTGAAGCGCCGGAGGATCGCACCCACCCGGGTGACGCGCGGGTCCTTCGCCATCTTGAAGAGGATCGAGTTCCCCTCCGCACGCTGCTGCGACGCGAGTGCCGCCAGTCGCGCCTCCGCGTCGACGACCATCGAGCGGAACTTCAGCATCTCGAAGGTCGCGCCGTTCAGGCCTATGCGCTCCTGCCGGAAGAGCACGGGCCCGGGGCTGGTGACCTTGACCAGCACGGCGACGACGACGAGCACCGGCGCGCTGAGGATGATCAGCATGGTCGACGCCAGGATGTCGAAGAGGCGCTTGGCGAACCGCTGGCGGCCGTCGAAGCGCGGGGTCTCGACGTGGATCAGCGGAAGGCCCGCGACGGGGCGGGTGTGGATGCGCGGACCGCCGATGTCGGTGAGGCTCGGCGCCACGACGAGGTGCTCGCGCCCGGGCTCGAGCGTCCAGCTCAGCTCGCGGATCCGCTGCGGCGCCAGCTCGTCGGAGCTCGTGACGACCACCGTGTCGGCACCGGTGGCGTCCATCACGGCGCGGACGCCGTCGATCCCGGTGAACCCGTGGACCGCGAGGCCCGAGAGCTCCTGCTCGCTCCGCAGCGCGTCCGCACCGCCGACCGAGGTCGAGACGGCGCCGACGAGCTTGTAGCCGGCCTCGGTGCCGCGGCGCAGCTCGCGCGCGGTGTGCAGGACGCTCGCGCGGGAGCCGAGGAGCACGACCTGACTCGAGAAGCGGCCCGCCCGGCGCTGCCGGGTGAGCCAGGAGCGCCAGACCAGGCGGCCGACGCAGATCAGCACGATCCCGGCGGGGAACGCCGTGATGATGTAGCCGCGCGCAAGCAGGATCTGGAGCAGGTAGGCGATGATCGCGACGATGCCGAAGAGCCAGATGGAGGCGTCGACGACGCGGCGGTACTCGACGTAGCCGGTGCCGACGATCCGGCGGTCGCGCGTGTCGAAGACCTGGAGGGCGAGGAGCCAGCCGACCGACAGGGCGACGGACACCCAGGTGTAGCTGACCGCGATGTCGGCGGGGTTCTTGAACCCCAGATCCGAGTTCAGGTTCAGGTCGAACCAGAAGAGCTGCGTGCCGAAGACGGAGAGGACGATCGCGACGACGTCCGTGATGAGCAGCCGTCGCCGGTAGTCCTGCTCCCACGACGGCCGACGCCTCAGCGGTGCCCCTTGCGCCGTCATCGTTTCCCCCGACCTTTCCTGCTGCTTCGAAAGGCGTAATTCCGTTTCCGGTGTTGTCACGTCGTCAGGCTACCCACTTCCTCGTTTCGGAGGGGTGTCGCACCGGTGAGGAACGCTCGACCGGTCATCCGCGGAGCCGGCCGCGGCTCTCCTGGAGGTAGCACGCGCCGCACAGCGACTCGTAGGTGACCGCCGTTCCGTCGATCGCGACCTGATCGCCGTCGAAGACGAAGCGGCCGTCCACGACGCGCCCGTTGAAGATCGCTTTGCGCCCGCACCGGCAGATCGTCTTCAGCTCCTCGAGGCTGTGGGCGATCTCCAGGAGTCGCCTGCTGCCCGGGAACGCGGCGGTGCGGAAGTCCGTGCGGATGCCGTACGCCAGGACGGGCACGTTCTCGAGGATGGCGATCCGGAGCAGATCGTCGACGTGCGACTCCGGCAGGAACTGCGCCTCGTCGACGAGCAGAGCACTCACGTCGCGCTTCGACTCGGCCAGCACGCGGGCCCGGGCGGCGGTGAAGACGGCC
This sequence comes from Rathayibacter sp. AY1C2, assembly GCF_002931195.1. NCBI lineage: Bacteria > Bacillati > Actinomycetota > Actinomycetes > Micrococcales > Microbacteriaceae > Rathayibacter > Rathayibacter sp. AY1C2. Next base: position 115,614 of record NZ_PSWG01000010.1, read on the forward strand.
ACCGGGTCCCCGTCGGGCTCGAACAGGATGTCCACCGGACGGGTCACGCCGAGCCGCGACACGATCAGCTCCTCGCCCTTCGTGTCGACGGCCGGCTTGGCCAGCAGCACCCGGTGCCCGCGCTCCTCGTAGTTGTGCGCGGCCTGCAGGAGCGACGTGCTCTTCCCGCTGTTCATCGCTCCGTAGCGGAAGTACAGCTTGGCCATCAGGTCTCCTCGGGGCGGGTCCGGGGGCGGGGCCCCCGGGGTGAGCAGGGGCCGGTCACGGGAGGAACCCGTCCTCGCCGGCGCGGCGGATCAGATCGGCCCGGCGGCCCGCGGGCCTGCCGACGGCGACGTACTTGCGGCGCACGCGCTGCAGGTAGGTCTTCGCGGTCTCGAACTGCACGTTCATCTTGGCGGCGACCTCGGGGGTGCTCGATCCGGACGCGTAGAGACGCAGCGCCTCCAGCTCGCCGGCGCTGAGCCGTGGGCGCTGCTGCGCCGCGACTCCGGACGGCAGGGGCCGCCACTGCGCGGACGAGACGTCGGCCGAGCGCATCTCGAGAGCGGCGCGGGTCTGCTCCATCACCTCGGCGAGCGGGCGCGACTTCGCCAGGTGCCGCACGGCTCCGGCCTTCAGGGCGCGCTCGCGGACCTCGTCGTCCTCGCTCGCGGAGAGCGCCACGACCGCGGCTCCCGCCGCCCGGCAGGTCCGGATCCGCGCCTCGATCGAGATCGGCTCGCGCAGCTCGGCGTCCATCACGACCACCTGGGTGGGGAAGACATCGCTCGTCACCAGGTCGTGCCAGGTGGAGGCGGCCACGACGACCTCGAAGTCCGGGGCGTGGGTGCGGATCCACGCGCTCGTCGCCGCGAGCAGGTCCTCGCGCGGGTCGAGCAGGCCGAGCCGGACCGCACGGGGTGCCGCGTCGCGGGCGCTCCGGGCGGAGGAGCCCGAGGGCTCACCGGAGCGGGTGACCATGCGGACGATCCTAGCCGCGGCCGGGCCCGCCCCCGGCTCAGAACAGCGTCGGCTGTCCTACGCCCGGCAGGATCGCGGCGCGCTCCGGCCCGAGCTCCCCGACCAGCAGCCCGTCGTGCTGGAGGGAGCGCCGCTCGCCGCCGAGGGTCCGCAGCGTTCCGAGCGAACCGAGGGCGGAGGACTTGACGGAGCCGGTGGCCGGGTCCTCCTCGCCGCGCTCGAGCCCGTGCGCGCGCATCAGCGGGCGGATGCGCGCCGAGAGCCAGCGCCGGTACTCGAGAGGCGCGTAGGCGTCGCGGCCCGGGTAGAGCGCTCGGTACTTGTCGACCAGCTCGGGGTGCTCCTGCCCGAGCCACTGCAGGAACCACTCCTTCACCCCGGGCTTGAGGTAGAGGGTCGAGTACATGATCGTGCTGGCGCCCGCCTCGCGGCAGGCCCGGAGCGACTCGTCGAGGTGCGCCCGTGTGTCGGTGAGGAACGGCAGGATCGGCATCAGGAACACCGAGCAGTCGAAGCCGGCCTCCCGTGCCGCGGTGACCGTCGCCAGCCTGGCCGCCGCGGTCGGCGCACCCGGCTCGACGGAGCGCTGGAGGCCCTCGTCGTAGACGGCGATCGAGACTCCGAGGTCGACCGGGACGTGCTCTGCGGCCTCGCGGAGCAGCGGCAGGTCTCGCCGCAGCAGCGAGCCCTTCGTGAGGATCGAGATCGGGGTGCCCGAGGCGGCGAGCGCGGCGATGATGCCCGGCATCAGCCGGTAGCGGCCCTCGGCGCGCTGGTACGGATCGGTGTTGGTGCCGAGTGCCACGGGGTGCCGCTCCCAGCTCGGCTTGGCGAGCTCCCGGGTGAGGACCTCGGCGACGTTCACCTTCACGACGATCTGCGAGTCGAAGTCGCGGCCGCCGTCGAACTCGAGGTACTCGTGCGTGGGCCGGGCGAAGCAGTAGGTGCAGGCGTGGGTGCAGCCGCGCATCGGGTTGATGCTCCAGCCGAACGGCATCTTCGAGGAGGTGTGCACGCGGTTGAGCGCCGACTTCGCGAGCACCTCGTAGAAGGTGATGCCCTCGAACTCCGGCGTGCGCACCGTCCGCACCAGGTCGGTGAGCTTGACGAGGCCGGGCAGGGCGGCCTCGTCGGCCGTGCCGATCGACTGCCCGCTCCACCTCATGGAGCCATTAGAACATACGTTCGAACGGATCGCAGCCGATCAGACCGAGGCGGACAGCTCCAGCGTCTCGGCGGTCGCGGTGACCGTCTGCTCGGCTTTCTCGGGCGCGTCGTTGAGGGTCGAGCCGTAGCTCGGCACCAGCGCGCGGATCCGCGGCTCCCAGGCCTTCATCCGGTCGGGGAAGCACTTCTGCACGATGTCGAGCATGATCGGCACGGCGGTCGAGGCTCCGGGCGAGGCGCCGAGCAGGCCGGCGATCGTGCCGTCCCCTCCGGTGATGACCTCGGTGCCGAACTGCAGCACGCCGCCCTTCTTCTCGTCCTTCTTCATCACCTGGACGCGCTGGCCGGCGGTGATCAGGTACCAGTCCTCGTCGCGGGCGGTGGGCAGGAACTCGCGCAGGGCCTTCATCTTCTTGCCACGGCCGGCGAGCACCTCACCGATCAGGTATTTCATCAGGTCGAGGTTGTCGCGGGCGACCGCGAGCATCGGGCCGATGTTGTGCGGCCGGATCGACAGGGGCAGGTCGAGCCACGAGCCCCGCTTCAGGAACTTGGGCGTGAAGCCCGCGTAGGGGCCGAAGAGGAGGGATGACTCGCCGTCGACGACGCGCGCATCGAGGTGCGGCACCGACATCGGGGGCGCGCCGACCGCGGCCTTGCCGTAGACCTTCGCCTTGTGCCGGGCGACCAGCTCGGGGTTGTCGGTGCGGAGGAACTGGCCCGAGATCGGGAAGCCTCCGAAGCCCTTGATCTCGGGGATGCCCGACTTCTGCAGGAGGTGCAGCGCACCGCCGCCGGCGCCGACGAAGACGAAGCGGGCGGTCACCGACTGGGGCGTGCCTCCGACGACCTGCTTGAGGTCGAGGCGCCAGGTGCCGTCCTTCTGCCGGGTGATGTCGGTGACCTCGCGGCCGGTGTCGAGCGTGCCGCCGTGGGCGACGACGTGGTCGAACAGCTGGTGGGTCAGCGAGCCGAAGTCGACGTCGGTGCCGGCCGGCATGCGCGTCGCCGCGTAGGGGCCGCCGCCGGCGGGACGCTGCTCCATCAGCAGGGGCGCCCACTCGTGGATGGTCTTGACGCTCTCGGTGAACTCGATGCCGGCGAACAGCGGCTGGTCCTTGAGGGCCTCGTAGCGCTTCCGGAGGTACTCGACGTTGGCCTCGCCGTGCACGAAGGTCATGTGCGGCGCCGGGTTGATGAAGCTGGAGGGCTCGCGGATGTCGCCGGACTCCACCAGGCTCGACCAGAACTGGCGCGAGATCTGGAACTGCTCGTTGATCTGGATCGCCTTGGCCGGGTCGACGGAGCCGTCGGCCGCCTCGGGCATGTAGTTCAGCTCGCAGAGGGCCGCGTGACCGGTGCCCGCGTTGTTCCACGGGTTCGACGACTCCTGCGCCACGTCGCCGAGGCGCTCGTAGGCGGCGATCGTCCAGTCGGGCTGCAGCTGGGTGATGAGGGCGCCGAGCGTGGCGCTCATGATGCCCCCACCGATGAGGGCGACGTCGACCGGTTCCGAGGAGTTCACGAGAGTCGAGTTTACGCTCGCCCGAGCACGCCGCGGCGGGGAGGGGCCCCGCTCCCCCATCAAATTCGCGGCTTTTCCACCCGGAAGGGGCCGGAGCGCTCGGCGCCGGCCCCGTCCACGCCGGTCAGGACACGGGCTGCTTCGCCGCGATGAGCTCGGCGATCTGCACGGCGTTCAGGGCCGCGCCCTTGCGGAGGTTGTCGTTGCTGATGAAGAGCGCGAGGCCGCGTCCCTCCGGAGCACCCTCGTCGGCGCGGATGCGGCCGACGAAGCTCGGGTCCTTGCCCGCGGCCTCCAGCGGAGTCGGCACCTCGCGCAGCACGACGCCGGGCGCGTCGGCCAGCAGCTCGCGAGCACGCTCGGGGCTGAGGGCGGAGGCGAACTCTGCGTTGACGGAGAGCGAGTGGCCGGTGAACACGGGGACGCGCACGCAGGTGCCCGAGACCAGCAGCTCCGGGAGCTCGAGGATGCGGCGGCTCTCGTTGCGGAGCTTCTTCTCCTCGTCTGTCTCGTTCGAGCCGTCCTCGACCAGGCTCCCCGCGAAGGGGATGACGTCGAAGGCGATCGGGGCGACGTACTTGTCCGGCGCGGGGAAGTCGACCGCCGAGCCGTCGTGCACCAGGTCGAGCAGGTGCTCGTCGGCGACGGCGGCGCGGACCTGGCCGGCCAGCTCGTTCGCTCCGGCCAGTCCGCTGCCGGACACGGCCTGGTAGGTGCTGACGATCAGGCGCGTGAGCCCCGCCTCGCGGTCGAGGACCTTGAGGATCGGCATCGCGGCCATCGTGGTGCAGTTGGGGTTGGCGATGATGCCCTTGACCGCCTGGTCGATGGCGTGGGGGTTCACCTCGCTGACGACCAGCGGGACCTCGGGGTCCATCCGCCAGGCGCTGGAGTTGTCGATCACGGTGACGCCGGCCGCGGCGAAGCGGGGCGCCTGCGCGCGCGATCCCGTGGCTCCGGCCGAGAACAGGGCGATGTCGAGCCCCGTCGGATCGGCGGTCTCCACGTCCTCGACCACGACGTCCCCGCCGCGGAACGGCAGCGTCGTGCCCGCCGAGCGGGCGGTGGCGAAGAAGCGGATGGACGCGATCGGGAAGTCGCGCTCCTCGAGGAGGCGGCGCATCACCTTCCCGACCTGGCCGGTCGCGCCGACGACGCCCACGTGGAGGGGGGTGCTGCTCATGCTGTGCTCTTTCGTCCGTGCGGCGCGCGGGCCGCTCGTGGCGGGGGGATCGAGGGAGAGGGTACCGGTCGCTCCGGCCGCTCGGGAGGAACGGCCGGATCGCGAGGGTGTCCGGCCGTCAGCGGCCGGTGCCGGCGTAGACGACGGCCTCGTCCTCGGCGTCGAGCCCGAAGGCGGTGTGCACGACGCGCAGGGCCTCGTTCACGGTGTCGGCGCGGGTGACGACCGAGATGCGGATCTCGCTCGTGGAGATCATCTCGATGTTGATCCCGGCCTCGTAGAGGGAGCGGAACAGCTTCGCGGACACGCCGGCGTTGGTGCGCATCCCGGCGCCCACGAGCGCGAGCTTGGCGATCTGGTCGTCGTACTGCAGGGACTCGAAGCCGACCTCGTCCTTCTCGGCGTTGAGAGCCATGAGGACCGTCTGGCCGTCGGCCTTGGGCAGGGTGAACGAGATGTCGGTGCGGGCGGTGGCCGCAGCCGACACGTTCTGCACGATCATGTCGATGTTGGAGCCGGTCTTGGCCACGATCGTGAAGATCTGCGCGGCCTTGCCCGGGATGTCGGGGACTCCGACGACAGTGATCTTCGCCTCGTTCAGGTCGGCGGCGACTCCGGCGATGATGGGCTCTTCCACGGCTTGTCCGTTCTGCTCGGCGCCGGCGGTCTCGGCGTTGTAGACGATGGTGCCCTCGTTGGGGCTGAAGGAGGAGCGCACGTGGAGCGTGACTCCGTGGCGGCGGGCGAACTCGACGGCGCGGATGTGCAGCACCTTCGCGCCCGCGGCGGCCAGCTCGAGCATCTCCTCGCTGGTGATGCGGTCGAGCTTGCGGGCCTTCTTGACGACCCGCGGGTCGGCGGTGAAGACGCCGTCGACGTCCGTGTAGATCTCGCAGGTGTCGGCGCCGAGTCCCGCGGCGAGCGCGACGGCGGTGGTGTCCGAGCCGCCGCGGCCGAGGGTGGTGATGTCCTTCGTGTCGCGGTTGAAGCCCTGGAAGCCCGCGACGATGACGACGGCGTTCTCGTCGAGCGCCTCGCGGAGGCGGACCGGGGTGATGTCGACGATGCGGGCGGCGCCGTGCTGCGCGTCCGTGATCATGCCGGCCTGGCTGCCGGTGAAGGAGCGGGCCTCGAAGCCCATGCTCTTGATCGCCATCGCCAGCAGCGCCATCGAGATGCGCTCGCCCGAGGAGAGCAGCATGTCGAGCTCGCGGGGGGCGGGGATGGGAGTGACCTGGTGGGCGAGCTCGAGCAGGTCGTCGGTGGTGTCGCCCATGGCCGAGACGGCGACGACCACGTCGTTGCCCGCCTGCTTGGTGGCGACGATCCGCTTCGCGACCCGCTTGATGCTCTCCGCGTCGGCGACGGAGGACCCGCCGAACTTCTGGACGATCAGGCTCACGTGCTGCTCCCGTGTCGGTGGCTGGACCGCCGTCGCGACCCGACGGGCGAGTCTACCGGTCGACTTCATGCCGGAGCGGTCATGCGACTCCGGCGGCCGCGTCAGTTCTCGACGAGCCGGCGGCCCTCGAAGGCGCGGCCGAGGGTGATCTCGTCGGCGTACTCGAGGTCTCCGCCGACGGGCAGCCCGGAGGCCAGACGGGTGATGCGGATGCCGAGGGTGCTGAGCATGCGCGAGAGATAGGTCGCCGTCGCCTCGCCCTCGAGGTTCGGGTCGGTCGCGATGATGACCTCCTGCACCTCGCCGTCCGCGAGCCGCTGCAGCAGCTGGCGGATGCGGAGCTGATCCGGGCCGATGCCGTCGATCGGGCTGATCGCGCCGCCGAGCACGTGGTAGAGCCCGCGGAACTCGCGGGTGCGCTCGATCGCCGGGACGTCCTTCGCCTCCTCCACGACGCAGATGACGGCGCGGCTGCGGCGCGGATCGCGGCAGATCCCGCAGGTCGCCTCCTCCGCCACGTTCCCGCAGATGTCGCAGAAGTGCACACGGCCGCGCAGCTCGAGCAGGATCTCGGCGAGCCGGGTGACGTCGAACGTCTCGGTCTGCAGGATGTGGAACGCGATGCGCTGGGCGGACTTCGGGCCGATGCCGGGGAGCCGGCCGAGCTCGTCGATCAGCTCCTGGACGATGCCTTCGTACATGCGGTCGCCTCCTCTCGGGTGGGGCGGACGGGGGTGGCGG
>NZ_PSWG01000011.1:0-97997 GCF_002931195.1 Rathayibacter sp. AY1C2
ACGGCCGCCAGCCGCGGCTCGAACACCGCCGGCTCCCCGACAGGACTCCTGCGATGACGCACCTCCCCTCCGGCCGCTCCCTGACCGCCTCCCTCGCGGCGCTCGCCGCCACGGGCGCGCTCCTGCTGAGCTCGCTGCCCGCCGCCGCGGTCGAGGCCCCGCCCTCGGCGTCCTCCGCCGTCGCCTCCGCCGCGGTCCTCCGTGCCGGCGAGCAGCTCGCGCGCGGCGAGCGCCTGGTGTCCCCCGACGGCGCCTCCTCCCTCGTGATGCAGACCGACGGCAACGCCGTGGTCTACGCCGCCGGCGGCCGTCCCACCTGGGCCTCGGGCACGCAGGGGCGCGGCGACAGCCTGCGGATGCAGGACGACGGCAACCTCGTCGTGTACGCCGCGGACGGGCGCCCGGTCTGGGCGAGCGGCACGGTGGCCGACCCGGGCGGCGAGCTGCGGATGCAGGACGACGGCAATCTCGTGATCTACCGCCGCAGCGGCTCGGCCGCCTGGGCCAGCAGCATCGGCGGCCGGATCGACGAGCCGCGCACCGACACCCTCCGCCGCGGCAGCACCCTCTACGCGGGGAACCGGCTCGCCACCCCGGGAGGCACCACGGCGGTGATGCAGGCGGACGGCAACCTCGTGGTCTACGGGCAGGGCGGGGCTCTCTGGGCGAGCGGCACCCGCGGCCGGGGCAACGTCCTCCGGATGCAGGACGACGGGAACGCCGTGGTCTACACCGCGGACGGCGCGCCCCTGTGGGCCTCGGACACGTCCGGCGAGCCGGGCGCCACGATGGTCCTCCGCGAGGGCGATCTCCGGATCGCGGACGACTCCGGCGTGCTCTGGAGCAGTGCCGCGCTCGTCGTGCGCGACTCGCTCTCCCCGAGCGGCCTCGTCGTCGCGGGCACGCGGCTGACCTCGGCGAGCGGGCAGTGGCGGGCCGAGATGCAGCGCGACGGCAACTTCGTCGTCTACGGGCCGAACGGCGCGGACTGGGCGACGAACACCTCCTCCGCCTCCGGTGCCGCCTTCTCGATGAGCTCCGAGGGCCGGCTCGACGTGGCCGACTCCCGGATCCTCTGGCTGCGGTTCCCGAGGATCTCCTTCGGTATCGGCCAGACCGGCGTCGTCGCGCCCTACCGCCTCGTGCTGCAGGACGACGGCCGCCTCGTCGAGTACGACGGCATCGGACGGGCCGTCTGGGCCAGCCGGGGCTGACGCGCGACGCATGATGGAGGGGTGAGCGACCCCGGCGACTTCATCCGCTCGGCCCTGGAGTACGAGGGCGACGTCTGGCGCGCGCAGGACGTGCGCGAGCGCCTGGGAGCAGGGCTCGACTCGACGGGCGCCTCGGTCGGGGCGGTCCGCGGCACCGTCCGCGACGCGCTGAGGAAGTTCCGCTCGCTCGAGCACGACGACGTGACAGCCCTCTCCTCCGAGCTGTGGGAGCCGGCGGTGTTCGAGCCGCGGCTGGCGGCCGTCGTGCTGCTGCAGTCACGAGCCGAGTGGCTGCGCGGCTCCGACCTCACCCGGCTCGAGGGCTTCGTCCGCGACTCCCGCGTGGACGAGCTGAGCGACCCGCTGGCCCGCGACGTCGTCGCTCCGCTCCTGGCAGGGCTGCTTGGTGCGGCGCGGACCCGGGCGGACGCGGTCCTCGACCGCTGGGAGGCGGAGGGCGGGCGCCTGGCGCGCGCGGCCTCCCTGGCGCGGGCCTCGGTCCCGACGGAGCACGGCTGAACGGCCGCTCGGACCGACCGCCCCGCGGAGCCGGACGCCTGCTCAGGCGGCCCGGTACTCCTGAGCCGCCGTGCCGTCCGCCACCCGGATCCGCGTGTCGAACTCCAGGCCCGGATCGACCCGGTGCGCGATCAGGACCACCGTCCGCCCCTCGGCGGCGCGGAGCAGATCCCCGAGCAGGGCGTCGGCCACGGGAGCGTCCACCGACGCCGTCGGCTCGTCCAGCACCAGGACGCGGAAATCGGCAAGAAGTGCACGTGCGAGGGCGATCCGCTGAGCCTGGCCGCCCGAGACGAGCGAGCCCCGCTCCCCCACCCGCGCGTCGAGCCCGCCGCGTGCAGCGACCCAGGGCCCGAGCCCGACCCGCTCCAGCACCGCCTCGAGCACGGCGGCGTCGGCCTCGGGCCGCGCGAAGAGGAGGTTCTGCCGGATCGTGTCGTCGAAGAGGTACGGCTGCTGCTCCACGAGCCCGACCCGCGTCCGCACCTCCGCCTGGGGCAGCGTGCGCGCCTCGACCCCGCCCAGGAGGTAGCTGCCGGAGTGGTCGAGGAAGCGCACCAGAGCGTGCGCGAGCGTCGTCTTCCCGGACCCACTGCCGCCGGTGACGAGCACGCGGGCGCCCTCCGGCAGGTCGAGCGAGACGCCGCGCAGCGCGGGCGTGTGCGCGCCGGGCCAGCTCACCGACAGGTCGCGCAGGACGATGCCGGCGCCCCGGGGAGCCGGGGCGTCCGGGTCCACGTCCGCGTCGGTCGCGAGCGCCGGCGACGCCGCCTCGGCGTCCAGATCAGCCAGGCGCTGAGCGCTCGAGAGCGCGGTGCGTGCCGCCTGCACGGCGAGCGGCGCGGCGGCGGCGACCTCGAACACCGCGAGCGGCACGAGCGCGACGACTCCCAGCGCCGGACCGCCGAGGTCGCCGATCACCGGGATCCCGAGCGCGAGGCCCGCCCAGACCGCACCACCCGAGCAGAGGGCGAGGACGGCCGCGGCCAGTCCGGCGGAGGCCCCCCGTCGACGCGCCGCCCGGGCGAGCGACTCCTCCGCGCGTGCCACGTCCGCCAGAGCGTCACCCGCGGCATCGAAGGCGATGAGCACGTCGAGGCGGGTGACCAGCAGGTTGAGGCGCTCGGCGAGCTCCCCGCGCAGCGGCGCCAGCTCGCGGTCCGCCTGCGCGGAGAGCCGGCCGGCGCCCAGGGCCCCACCGCCGAAGGCGAGGACCAGCAGCGCCAGCAGCACGGCGCCCATCGCCGGCAGTAGCAGCCAGACGCCGACCACGGAGACCGCAGCGACCAGCGCCGCGACGACCAGCGGCTGCACGACGCGCAGCGGCACGTCCTGCTGGGCGTCGACGTCCGCCACCACCCGGGAGACCAGGTCGCCACGGCGCACGCGGCCCAGCCCGTCCGGCGCGACCGGCACCAGGCGCTCGTAGACGCCCGCCCGGAGCTCCGCGAGCGCGCGGAAGGCGGCGTCGTGGCCGGTCAGCCGCTCGAGGTAGCGGAAGAAGGCCCGCGCCAGCGCGAAGGCCCGCACGCCCACGACGGCCATGGAGAGGAACAGGATCGGCGGCTGCTCGGCCGCGCGGACGATCAGCCAGGCGGAGCAGGCCAGCAGCGCCACGACGGCGGAGGAGGAGAGCAGCCCGAAGGACAGACCCGGCAGGAAGCGGCGCGGCCCGGGCATCGCGGCGCGGAGGACGTCGGAGCGGTTCACCTCGCGACCGCCTCCGCCGGCGCCAGGGCGATCACGGCGTCGGCCGCCGCGACGGTCGCGGGCCGGTGGCTGGCGACGACGACGATCGTCCCGCTCTCCGCCAGCGACCTGAGTCCGGCGAGCAGCGCCCGCTCGGACTCGTCGTCGAGGGCGGCGGTCGGCTCGTCCAGGGCCAGCACCGCGCACCCGCGCTCGAGCAGGCGGTGCACAGCGCGGGCGACGGCGACACGGGCGCTCTGCCCGCCCGAGAGGCCCGTCCCCTCGGCGTCGAGCCGGCGCTCGGGGTCCATGTCGACGGCGGCGATCGCCAGGGCCCGCCGCACGCGCTCGGGGTCCGGCGAGAGTGCTCCGAGCCCGACGGCGGAGGCGACGCTCCCCGGGAGAAGGTCGGGCCGCTGGCCCGCCCAGGCGAGCGTCGACCGCAGATCCGCGACCGGCGACCCGCCGAGCAGCAGCGTGCCCGAGAAGGGCACGAAGCCCGCGAGCGCGGCGATCAGCGTCGACTTCCCCGACCCGCTGGGCCCGGTCACCACGGTGATCGACCCGACGGGGAGCACCGCGTCGACAGGAGCGAGCGTCCGCCCGCGTCCGTCGTCGACCGCGAGACCCCGCAGCTCGAGCGCCCCCGTCGCCGCCGGGGCCTTCCCGCGAGCGGGCAGGGCCGCCGCGCGCTCGAGGACGGCGAAGGCGCGGTCCGCCGCCTGCACCCCGTCCGCCGCCGCATGGAACTCGGCACCGACCTGGCGCACCGGCAGGAACACGTCCGGCGCCAGCACCAGGACGAACAGCCCGACGGCCAGCCCCAGCGAGCCGTCGACGAGCCGCAGCCCGATCGAGACGGCGACCAGTGCGACCGAGAGCGAGCCGGCGAGCTCCAGCACGAAGCCGCTGACGAAGGTCACCCGCAGCACCTTCATCGTGTGCACGCGGTAGTCCTCGGTCAGCGCGCGGATCCGCGTCGCCTGCCGCTCGGCCCGCCCGAAGATCTTGAGCGTCGCGAGGCCGCCGACGGTGTCGACGAAGCCGGACGCGAGCGCCTGCAGCCGCTCCCACTGCCGCGCCTGCACGACCTGAGTCGCCCAGCCGATCAGCACCATGAACACCGGGATGAGCGGCAGGGTCACCACCAGGAACACCGCGCTGAGCGGATCGGCGAGGAAGACCACGAGCGTCAGGAGCGGCGTCGCCACCGCGGTGGCGATCAGCTGCGGGAGGTAGCGGGCGAAGTAGCCGTCGAGGGAGTCCAGTCCGCCGCCCAGCAGCGCGACGACCCCGCCCGAGCCCCCTTCGGAGCGGCCCGCCGGGCCGAGCTCGACCAGTGCGGCGAGGACCGCCTGCCGCAGCTGCGCCTTCGCTCCTGCTCCTCCGCGCACCGCGTTCACCTCGGTCGCCCAGGCGAGAGCCGCCCGCGCCGCGACGACCGCGAGCAGGGCGGCCAGCAGCGGCGCGAGATCGTCGGCGCTCCTCCCGTCGACCGCACCGGCCACCAGCTGCGCCACGAGCCACGCGAAGGCGACGATCGCCAGGGTCCTCGCCAGCGCGAGCACCCCGCCGAGCAGGAGGAACACGCGGGCCGCCCGGGCGTAGCGGAGCAGGCGCGGATCGAGGGGCTTCACGTCAGTGGGCGTCGACCGGGATGTGCGCGCGGCTGATGCGCTTGCGGAAGATCCAGTAGGTCCAGGCCTGGTAGCCGACGATGAGCGGCACGAACACCAGGGCGGTCCAACTCATGACCGCCAGCGTATAGGGCGTGCTGGAGGCGTTCTCGATCGTCAGCCCGTAGGCGGGGACGTTCGAGGCCGGCATCACCGCGGGGAACAGCGTCGCGAAGAGGGCGAGCACGGCGAGCGCGATGGTGCCGGCCAGCAGCGCGAAGGCGCGTCCCTCCCGGCCCCGTGTGATGGCGAGCCAGCCGCCGACGAGGGTCGCGGCCGCGCCCGCCGAGAGCGCCCAGGAGGCGGTGCTCCCCTGGCCGAGGTTGGTCCAGGCCAGGAAGACGGAGGCGACGACCACGGTGAGCAGCCCCGCGCGGGTCGCCAGGCGGCGCGCACGCTCGCGGATACCCCCCTCCGTCTTCAGGGCGACGAAGACGACTCCGTGCGTGAAGAAGAGCAGGAGGGTGGTCGCTCCGCCCAGGAGCGCGTAGGGGTTCAGCAGGTCCAGGACGGTGCCGGTGAAGTTGTGGTCGGCGTCCATCGGGACGCCCTGCACGATGTTCGCGAAGGCCACGCCCCAGAGGAAGGCGGGCACCGCGGAGCCGACGACGATCATCGTGTCGAAGCGCCGCTTCCACTGCGCCTCCGGACGCTGGTGCCGGTACTCGAACGAGACGCCGCGGGCGATCAGCGCGAGCAGGATGAGCAGAAGCGGCAGGTAGAACCCGCTGAAGAGCGTGGCGTACCACTCCGGGAACGCGGCGAACAGGGCGGCGCCGGCGACGATCACCCACGTCTCGTTCAGGTCCCACACCGGGCCGATCGTGTTGATCAGCACGCGGCGGTCGGTGTCGTCGCGCCCGAGGAACGGGAGCGACATGCCGACGCCGAAGTCGAACCCGTCGAGGACGAAGTAGCCGATGAAGAAGAACGCGACGATCCAGAACCAGAGAACGGCGAGATCCATGAGGGGTGCCTCCTAGTAGACGGTGCCGACGAGCTGCGGGCGACCGCTCTCCTCGTCGACCTCGGGAGCGTCGTCGGGGCCGGCCTGCGCGGCCCGCTTGATCAGGCGGAACTCGACCACGGCGAGCGTGCCGTAGATCGCGGTGAAGGCGAGCAGCGAGATCAGGACCTCGAGGCCGCTCACTCCGGGCGAGACTCCGTCGGCGGTCTTCAGCAGTCCGAACACGAGCCACGGCTGGCGGCCCATCTCGGTGAAGACCCAGCCCACGATCATCGCCATCAACGGCAGCGGGGCGGCCCAGATCGCGACCTTCCACATCCACTGCTTCGGCTCGCGGCCCTTCCGGGTGAACCAGAGGCCGGCCGCGGCGACGCCGATGGCCAGGACGCCGAGGGCCATCATCCAGCGGAACGACCAGTAGGTGACCCAGATGATCGGCGTGTAGTCGCCGGGTCCGTAGACCTGGGTGTACTGCGCCTGGAGGTCGTTGATGCCCTCGACCGTGCCGGTGAAGGTGTGCGTCGAGAGGAAGGAGAGCAGGTAGGGGATGCGGATCGAGAACAGCTCGCTCGAGCCGTCCGGCGTGCCCCAGGTGAAGACGGAGAAGGAGGCGTCGACGCCCGTGGAGGTCCTGTAGAGCGCCTCCGCGGCCGCCATCTTCATCGGCTGCGTGTCGACCATCGCGAGGCCGAGCGAGTCGCCGGTGAACAGGGTCAGGCCGCCGCTGACGAGCATCATCCAGGCGCCGAACCTCAGCGCGGGGCGCATGGTCTCGAGGTGCTGGTTCCGCGAGAGGTGGTAGGCCGCGACGCTGATGATGACGGCGGCCGAGACCATGAAGCAGGCGAAGATCGTGTGCGGGAACGCGGCGAGCGCGACCTTGTTGGTGAGGAGCGCCCAGATGTCGGTGAGCTCCGCGCGGCCCTTGGTCTCGTTGATGCGGAAGCCGACCGGGTTCTGCATGAACGCGTTCGCGGCGATGATGAAGTAGGCCGAGAGCGTGGTGCCCAGCGTGGTCAGCCAGATGGTGGCCAGGTGCAGCTTCTCGGGCAGCTTGTCCCAGCCGAAGATCCAGAGACCGATGAAGGTCGCCTCGAGGAAGAAGGCGAGCAGGCCCTCGAACGCCAGCGGGGCCCCGAAGACGTCGCCGACGAAGCGGGAGTAGTCGCTCCAGTTCATCCCGAACTGGAACTCCTGGACGATCCCGGTCACGACGCCCATCGCGAAGTTGATCAGGAAGAGCTTCCCGAAGAACTTCGTCAGCTGCAGGTAGTGCACCTTCCCGGTGCGCACCCAGCAGGTCTGGAAGATCGCGACGGTGAGCGCCATGCCGATCGTGAGCGGCACGAACAGGAAGTGGTAGATCGTCGTCAGACCGAACTGCCATCTCGACAGCAGGAGCGGGTCCAGGAGTTCGTTCACAGCTCCGAGAGTAGGTCGGCGGAAGGGGTCCGACGGCCTCCGATCCCAGTACTGGGGCGGATGTGCGGCCTTCCGCGAGCTCCTGGCGGCACCCTTTCCGGGGTGGCCCCGGACGCCCCTCCGAGCGCTCCAGCCGACCGGTCGCTCGACGTCGAGACAGTCCCTCTCGACGTCGAGGGAGTCCCCCGCGCGGCGACTGCCGAGCGGGGCTCGCCTCCGTCGGACCCGCCGCCGGCGACCTCTCGACGCCGAGCGATCAGGCGGGCGACGGAGCGCTGAGACTTCCTCTCCCGGGCCTTCAGCGGATTCCCAGGCGCACATCCGCGAGATCGGCCGTGGAAATCCGTTCACTGCGCGACGCCATCGACGGACTCGCCCGGTGAAGAGACTCCCGGAGCCGATGCCGATGTGCCGTCGGCGGGCGCCCCGCGGTCAGCCGGCGTCGACGCGCGAGCGGGAGCCGGAGAACCAGGCGGGCGCCTGGAAGCCGTACTTCAGCACGGGCAGGTCGCGGGTGAGGCGCCAGTAGCCCAGCGCCGCCGCGACGCCGATCCCGCAGACCAGGAGCGGCACGACCGGTCCGATGACGTCGAGCCAGCGCTCTCCGTCGAAGAGCAGCAGGGCACTCGTGGCGAGCGAGACGAAGAGGACGTGCACCACGTACACCGGGAGCGTGTTGCGGCCGATGAAGGTGATCCAGCCCGCGCCGCGCCGGTTCGAGAGGAAGCGGGCGACCACGAGCCCGGCGAGGACCGCCAGCACGCTCACCAGGACCAGCCCGATCGTCAGCAGCGGGAAGCGGGCGCGGACGGCGAGGATCACGCCGGCGAGCACGAGGAACAGCACGCCGAAGCCGACTCCGCTGAGGATCCCGCGGCGCTCCACGAACGCGATCACCGCGTTCCGCAGGTAGAGGCCGAGCAGGAAGAACATCAGGTAGCGGGCCATGCCGTCCCAGGCGATGTTCCCGGTGCCCTCGGAGGTGCTGGAGCGGACGGCGTACCAGACCACGGCGATCGCGGTCGCGATGCCGATCTGCACCCGCCAGTCGATCCGGCCCTGCGCGAGCTTGGCGGCCACGAAGAAGATCGTGAGCGCGTAGAGGAACCAGAGCCCGTTGTGCGGCATCACCGGCTGGAGGAGCAGCGCGAGCGGGTCGGACTCGTCGGTGCCGCCCGGGTTGGGCACCACCAGGAAGAAGAGGAACCGCACCACGGACCAGAGCAGGAAGGCCCAGACCAGCAGGCTCAGCCGCGAACGCCAGAGCTCCGGCCACGACCGGGTGAGCACGGAGCCGGCGAACAGCCCCGAGGCGAGGAAGAACAGCGGCATCCGGAAGGTGATGAGGAGGAGGTTGATCTCGTTCCACGAGTCGGGGGCGATCCCGGCCGTCGTGGTCCACTGTACGGAGTGGGCCAGGGCGACCAGGATGATCGCGATGCCCTTCGCCGTGTCCACCCAGGTGATGCGTGCGCGTGCCATGAGTCCTCGTCGTGATCGTCCATCGGAAGTCGGCCGGCGGCGACGATGACGATGGCGATGTGCAAGTGTTGCACGGCTGTGCATCCTCTGTGATGTTCTGCGCGGATCCGATCACGGCGATCCGGTGACGGAGAGACGGCCACCGGGTGCGCGGGTCCTCGGACGGCCTCCTCGTGGACGACGCGCCCCCGCCGATGCCCGAGGATCGAGCCATGACTCGAGCGACGCCCTCCGGCTCCGCCCCCGGCCCCCGCCGCATCCGCCTCCGCCTCCTGGTCGCGCTGCTGGTGCTCGCGCTGGTCCTCGCCGGCGCGGGCATCGCCCTCTCGCTCGCCTCGCGGAGCGGAGGCGCGGGCGCTCCGGCCGCAAGCTCCCCCGACCCCGGCCCGACCTCCTCCGTCGACGTGGCCGAGCGCGTCGCCGGTCTCGAGAAGCGCTTCGCCGCCGGGTTCCCGCAGCACAGCATCGTCCTCACGGGCAGCTCCACGATCGGCCGCTGGACGACCTCCAAGGAGGACCTGCGTCCGCTCGAGACCTACAACATCGGGATCGGCGGCACGACCGTCGCCGATCACCTCGCGTGGCTGGACCGCATGGTCGCCCCCTTCGATCCCCGCGCCGTGATCGTGTACGTGGGAGCGAACGACATCAGCGGCGAGGAGGGCTCGCGCACCGGCGCCCAGACCGCCGGCGCCGTCGTCGAGTACCTCCAGCGCGTGGAGGAGGTCGCCCCCGACGCCGAGCTGTTCTACGTCGAGATCGCGGAGACGCCCGCCCGCGCCTCCGTCGGCGCCGAGGTCCGCGCCGCCAACACCGCGGTCAGCGCCTACGCCGAGACGGACGACCGCGTCACCTTCGTCCCTACCGCCGACGCGCTCGTCACCTCCGACGGCTCTGTCGACCCCTCCCTCTTCGTCGACGACGGCCTGCACTTCGACGAGGCCGGCTACGCCCGGTTCTCGGAGGCGGTCCGCGCGGTGGTCCTGCCCGCTCTGGAGTGAACCGACGGGCCGACGCACTGCAGCCCCGCTCGACGTGAGCGGCCCGGGGACACCGCGCCCGGAGCCCCCAGTGTTGACCCTGAAGGGGGACACGGCCCCTCCGCCGCGCGCGCCTATCCTGGCCCCGCGTCATCGCCGACAGCGCCCTCTGCACCGCCGCAGACCGCCGCTCGCTCAGCAGCGCCGACCGTCTCGGAGTCACCGATGCCCCGCTCGAGGATCCGCCCCCGCGGTCTCGCCCTGCTCACCGTCCTGGCGATCACGGCCGCCGCGCTCGTCGCCGGGCCCGCGGGTCCGGCGTCCGCCGCTCCCGTCGTGCCCGCCGGCTTCACCGACTCCCGGGTGGCGGCCGTCCCCGCGCCGACCGCCCTCGCCTTCACGACCGACGGGCGCACCCTCGTCTCCTCGCAGACCGGAGCGATCCGGGTGATCCGCGGAGGCAGCCTTGTCGCCACTCCGGCCCTCGACCTGCGCTCGAAGGTCTGCGCCAACGGCGAGCGCGGCGTGCTCGGCCTCGCGGTCGACCCGGCACCGGGCTCGCGCACCGTCGTCGTCTACTACACCGCGAAGGGCTCCGACTCCTCCTGCCCGACCAACGCCGGCGGCACGGTGAACCCCGCGGGAGCCCCGCGCAACCGCGTCTCCTCGTTCCAGCTCGGCACCGACGACCGCATCGACCCGGCCTCCGAGCGCGTCCTCCTCGACGGCATCTACTCCCCCGCGAGCAACCACAACGGCGGCGACCTCGCCATCGGCAAGGACGGCCTGCTCTACGTCAGCGTCGGCGACGGCGGCTGCGATTACCGCGGCGGAGTCGGCTCGCCGGGCGGCAGCGGCTGCGGCGGCCGGAACGACGCCGCCCGCGACCCGAACATCCTGAACGGCAAGATCCTCCGGATCACCCTCACCGGGGGCGTCCCGGCCGGCAACCCCTACCTGGGCACCGGGACCGCCTCCTGCCGGCTCGCCCCGGCCGCCGCGGGCGTGCGCTGCCGCGAGACGTTCGCGAGCGGCCTGCGCAATCCGTTCCGGATGGCCTTCGACCCGAACGCGACCGGCACCGTCTTCCGCATCAACGACGTGGGCCAGGACGCCTGGGAGGAGATCGACCAGGGCGTCGCCGGCGCCGACTACGGCTGGAACACCCGTGAGGGCCACTGCGCGAAGACCGGCTCGGCCTCGAACTGCGGAGCCGCGGCGCCCGCCGGTCTCACCGACCCGGTCCACGACTACGCGCACAGCAGCGGCTGCGCCTCGATCACGGGCGGCGCCTACGTCCCCCGCGGCGTCTGGCCGGCCGCCTACGACGGCGCGTACCTCTTCGGCGACTACGTGTGCGGGAAGATCCGGACCCTCGGCCGCACCGGCGCGGCCGGCGACCTCGTGACCGGCCTCGGCGGCAGCAGCGCCGTCGCCATGGCCTTCGGTCCCTCGCGCGGGACCCAGGACCTCTTCTACACCAGCTACGCGAACGGCGGCGAGGTCCGGCGCCTCGCCTACACCGCCGCGGCGAACCGCGCCCCGACCGCGACCCTCACCGCCGCCCCCTCCTCCGGCGCGGCTCCTCTCGCCGCGCGGCTGAACGGCTCGGGCAGCAGCGACCCGGAGGGCGGTGCCCTGACCTACCTGTGGTCGTTCGGCGACGGCACCCCCGACCGCATCACGACCGGCCCGACCTTCACCCACAGCTACGCCGCCGGCAGCTGGACCGCGTCCCTCCGCGTCCGCGATCCGAAGGGAGCCGTCTCCGCACCCGCGACGACGAGGATCACCTCGGGCGACAGTGCCCCGACGGTGAGCATCACCGCACCCGCCGACGGAGGGGTGTTCGTGACGGGCCGGAGCTACGGCCTCCGCGCCACGGCGACCGACGCCGAGGACGGCGTCCTGCCCGCCTCGGCGCTCACCTGGACCGTCCAGCGCCGCCACGCTCAGCACACGCATCCCTTCCTCGGGCCGCTGACGGGGAACGACCTCTCCTTCGTCGCCCCCGGCCCGGAGGACCTCGCCGCCGCCGCGGACAGCGACCTCCTGATCAGCGTCACGGCGACGGACTCGAGCGGAGTGTCGACGACGGCGACGCGGACGTTCTCCCCGCAGAAGGTCTCCGTCACCCTGGCCACCGCTCCCGCCGGCCGGACGGTCGTCGTCAACGGCACCGAGGTCGCCGGAGGCACGACCGTCGTCTCGTGGGCGGGCTCGGCCCTCCAGCTGGAGGTCCCGGACCAGACCGACGCGTCGGGCACGGCCTATCGGTTCTCGTCCTGGTCGGACGGCGGCGCCGCCTCGCACAGCGTCGTCACTCCCGGGAGCAGCACCACGCTGACCGCGACCCTCGTCTCCGCCGGGCTCCCCGGCGCTCCGACCGCCGTCACCGCCACGGCGGGCTCGGACGGCACGGCGACGCTCGCGTGGTCGCCCCCCGCGGGGACCGGTGGCTCGGCGGTCACCGGCTACCGGGTGTCGCGCGACGGGTCCGACACGAGCGGAGCCGGAGCCTGGAGCGCCGTGGTCGCCGCGACCAAGCGCTCGCAGACCTTCACGAAGCTGGTCCCGGGCCGCAGCTACACCCTCTCGGTGCAGGCGGTCACGGCGAACGGCACCGGCCCGGCGGCCTCCGCGCTCGTCGCCGTCCCCTGACCGCTCGGCGTCCACCGGCCTCCCGGGCGCAGCCCTGCCGCCGCCCAGCCGTGCGCCCCTACGATCGAGCCATGCCGAGCATCCGGAGCCGCCGTCGGCCCCAGCCCCCGATCGAGTCCGCGGCGGGCGGGGGCGCCCGGTGAACGACACCCTCACCGGGATCCTGGACTTCGTCGTCAGCGTCCCCCCGGTCTGGCGGACGCTCCTCGCCGGACTCGCGATCTTCTTCGAGACCACGATCCTGGCGGGCCTCGTCGTCCCCGGCGACACGATCGTGATCGTCAGCGCGACCGGCGTGACCAGCCCGCTGCAGTTCGCGGCGCTGGCCGTCACGGTCGTCATCGGCGCCCTCTGCGGCGAGTCCGTCGGCTTCTACCTCGGCCGCTGGTTCGGGCCGCGGATCCGCGCGTCGCGCCTGGGACGCCGGCTCGGCGAGAAGAACTGGCTGAAGGCCGAGCGCTACCTCGCGCGGCGCGGCGGGTTCGCCGTGTTCCTCTCGCGATTCCTGCCGGTGCTGCACTCGCTGATCCCGCTGACGGTGGGGATGAGCGGGATGCGCTATCGGACCTTCATGGCCTGGACGATCCCGGCGTGCGTGCTCTGGTCGTCCGCCTACGTCGGCGTCGGCGCGGCCGCGGCGGGCAGCTACCGGGAACTCTCGGAGAGCCTGCACGGCGCCGGCTACGTCTTCGTGGGCGTCATCGTCGTCTTCGCCCTGCTCGTGCTCCTCGGGAAGAAGCTCCTGAACAGAGCGGAGGCGCGTCACCTCGACGAGTGACGCGCCTCCGGGCGTGGATCCGGGGAGGATCAGTCGACGAGACCCGCCGACTTCAGCCACTCGCCCGCGATCGCGGACGCGGACTTCTGCTCGTTGACGCTCTCGGAGTTGAGGGCGACGAGGTCGTCCGCCGTGAGCTTCGCGCTGACCGCGTTCAGCACCTCGGCCGCGTCGTCCGTGATCTTGCTCGAGACGATCGGCACGACGTTGTCGGCCACGAACAGTCCGTCCGGGTCCTCGAGAGCGACGAGGTCGTTCTTCTGGATGTTCGGGTCGGCCGTGTAGACGTTCGCCAGCTGGATCTGGTCGCTGGTGAGCGCGTCGACGGTGGTCGATCCGCCGCTGTCCTCGATCGCCTGGAAGGTGGTCGTGATGCCGTACTTCGACTGCAGGGTGTCGGGCCCGTAGGGGCGCGTCTGCAGCTCGGAGTTGCCGCCGACCACGATCGGGTCGGTGACGTTCTTGAGCGACGCGATGTCGGTCAGGTCCCACTTGTCGGCGAAGGCCTGGGTGACGGTGTACGAGTTCTGGTCGCTGGCCTCGGCGGCGTCGAGGGCGCGGAGGCCGTCGGGCAGCGCGTCGCCGAGCGCGGAGTACACGTCGTCGGCGGTGGTGGCCGTCGCGTCGGGCTCGAGCGCCTGCAGGAGGCTGCCGTCGTACTCCGGGAAGACGTCGATGGATCCGCTCTCGATCTCGGGCAGGTAGATCTCGCGCTGGCCGATGCGCAGCTGGCGGTCGACGGTGAAGCCGTCGTTCTCCAGGGCCTGCGCGTAGATCTCGGCGAGGATCTCGTTCGAGTAGTAGTCCTGCGAGCCGACCACGATGGTCTCGCTGCCCGCAGTCGCACCCGATCCCTCATCGAGCGGATCGCTCGAGGAACACCCTGCCAGTGCCACGACGGCACCGACCGCGAGTGCGCTGAGCGCGACACGGCCCTTCGTGAAATGTGCTGTGAACATTGCTATTTCCCTTCTTCGATGGGGATTCCCATCACCGCGCGTCGTCGGGGCGACGAAGCGCGGGAACCTGTGCGGCCGGCGGTGCCGGCCAGGCCGAGCACGACTCCGCGCGGCACGGCGAGCCGCTGGAGGAGGGCGAAGAGGACCTCGCTGAGGAGCGTCAGCACGATCACCAGGATCGAGCCGGCGAGCATCTGCGGGTAGTCCCCCGACTTCAC
Source organism: Rathayibacter sp. AY1C2 (assembly GCF_002931195.1). Taxonomy (NCBI): domain Bacteria; kingdom Bacillati; phylum Actinomycetota; class Actinomycetes; order Micrococcales; family Microbacteriaceae; genus Rathayibacter; species Rathayibacter sp. AY1C2. The sequence continues at coordinate 14,566 of NZ_PSWG01000011.1, forward strand.
TCCGCGGAAGATGTACTGCCCGAGGCCGCCGGCGCCGATGTAGTCGGCGAGCGTGGCGGTCGCGATGATCTGCAGCGCCGCCGAGCGGAGCCCGCCGATCAGCAGCGGCAGCCCCAGCGGGATCTCGACCTTCGTCAGGATCTGCCACTCGGTCATGCCCATCGAGCGCGCCGCGTCGACCGTGCGGCGGTCGACCGCCTCGAGCCCGGAGTACGCGCCGGCGAGCACCGACGGGATCGCGAGCACGACGAGGGCGATCACCGGAGCGCCGAGGCCGAGCCCCAGGCTCATCGCCGCGAGGACGAGCACGCCCAGTGTCGGCAGGGCGCGCAGGCCGCCTGCGACCGGCACGGCGATGCCCTTGCCGCGCCCGGTGTGCCCGATCAGGTAGCCGATCGGGATCGCGATCGCGGCCGCGATCACGAGCACCAGCAGGCTGATTCCGACGTGCTGGGCGACACGGGTCGGGATCGCGTAGACCCCGGTCCAGTGCGCGGGGTCGGCGATCCAGGCGAAGGCCTCGGCGATGAGGTTCACGACGTCACCGCCCTCTCGACCGCGACCGGTCTGCGCGAGCGGCGCGTGCGGTCCAGAGCCGTCCAGGGCATGAGGAGACGGCCGATCAGCACCAGCAGTCCGTCGAGCACCAGCGCGAGGACGATCGTGAGGACGATGCCCGTGACGATCTCACCGGTGATGCCGCGCTGGAAGCCGTCGGTGAAGAGCAGGCCGAGGCTCTGGATCCCGAGCACCGCGCCGACCGTCACCAGGCTGACCGTGCTGACCGTGACCACGCGCAGGCCCGAGAGCAGGACCGGGCCGGCCAGCGGGAACTCGACCCGCCAGAAGCGCGCCCAGCCGGAGTAGCCCATCGCGGTCGCCGACTGGCGGACGTCGTCCGACACCGCGCCCAGTGCGTCCGAGGTGGTGCGGACCATCAGCGCGACGCCGTAGAGGGTGAGGCCCGTGATCACGTTGGCGGTCGAGCGGAGCGGGATGCCCAGCAGGACCGGCAGCAGGATGAACATGGCCAGCGAGGGGATGGCGTAGAGCACGCCGAGCCCCGTGAGCAGGGTGCCGCGGCTCCAGCGGTAGCGGTTCGCGAACCAGCCGAACGGCAGCGAGACGAGGAAGCTGAGCAGGATCGGCGGGACCGACAGGGCCAGGTGCGCCAGCAGGTTCGCGACGATCGCGTCCGTGTTGTTGACGACCCAGTTCACGCGGCGGGGCCGTCCTGCGCGCGCAGCACTCCGGTCGGACGCCCGTCGCCGTCGACCACGATGCGGGCGCCGTCGCGCTCCTCGATCCGGAGCGAGCGCTTGCCGCGGTCCGCACCGACGAAGCCGGCGACGAACTCGCTCGCGGGGTTCGCCAGGATCTCGGCGGGCGAGCCCTTCTGCGCGATCCGGCCGCCCTTCTCGAGGATGACGACCTGGTCGCCGAGCAGGAACGCCTCGTCGATGTCGTGGGTGACGAAGACCACGGTCTTGTCGAGCTCGTCCTGGAGTCGCAGGGTCTCGCGCTGCAGGTCGGCGCGCACGAGAGGGTCGACCGCGCCGAACGGCTCGTCCATCAGCAGGATGTTCGGGTCGACCGCGAGGCCGCGCGCCACGCCGACGCGCTGCTGCTGGCCGCCGGAGAGCTGGCTGGGGTACCGGGCGGCGAGCGCACGGTCCAGTCCGACCGTGTCCATCAGCTCGAGCGCGCGGGCGTGCGCCTGCTTCTTGGCGACCCCGTTCAGCCGCGGTACGGTCGCGATGTTGTCGATGACCTTGCGGTGCGGCAGGAGGCCGGAGTTCTGCATCACGTAGCCGATGCGGCGGCGGAGCGCGACGGCGGGCAGGGACGAGATGTCCTCGCCGTCGATCTCGATGGTGCCGGAGGTCGGCTCGATCATCCGGTTGATCATGCGGAGGATCGTGGTCTTCCCGCAGCCCGAGGAGCCGACGAAGACGGTCGTCTGCCGGGAGGGCAGCACGAGCGAGAAGTCGTCGACCGCCCGCGTGCCGTCCGGGTACTGCTTGCTGACGTTGCGGAACTCGATCACGAGGCCGCCCGCCGTCCGGCGGTGTGCGCGCCGATCTGTCCCTGGTCCACGACTGTGCCCGCTCTCGCTCCGCGCGTCCGGCCGTTGCACGGCCCGCGGCCCCGAACGGGGCCAGGCGGCAAGGAAAACACCATTAGCAGCCGCCTGCCAACCCGGACCGCGAAGTGTTGCGGGATGTTCCGGGAGCGACTAGGGCCTTGACAGCCCGGGCCGGTCAGGACTCCTCGACGGCTCCGTAGTGCGAGGTCATGTAGTGGCGCAGCAGCGAGCGGCTCTCGTCGATGAAGCGCTGGTCGCCGTTGGGGTCGATGAGGAACGCCCGCGTGAGCAGCGCGTCCGCGACCTCGATGGTCACCTCGAGGCGGAAGGACAGCTGCGCGCCGCCCGGGAGGCCGTACTCGGACGCGAGGATCTCGGCGAAGCGGCGGGCGAAGAAGCCGGCCTCGAACGCCTCGCCCGCGACCTCGGGGGCGTGGATCGTGTCGACGAAGCGGATGGAGCGGAAGCCCGGCTCGTTGCGGTGCATCTCGCAGAAGGCGTCGATCGCGCAGTCGACCGCGCCCCACCAGTTGCCCGGGTGGGTGTCGCGGATCTCGGTGATGACGCGGCGGCGGAAGCGCTCGAGGGCCCGTTCGCGCAGCGCCTGGAGGACGGCGATGCGGTCCGGGAAGTAGCGGTAGACCGTGCCGATCGCGGCTCCCGCGCGCTCGGCGACCATCGCCGTGGTCAGGCGGTCGAAGCCGACCTCGTCGACGACGGCGGCCGCCGCGTCGAGCAGCGAGGCGAGACGGGCGGCGCTGCGCACCTGCACCGGCTCGTTGCGGACCTGGGACGATTCACCGAACGGTCGATCGACGAGGTTTCCAAGAGGCACGGCGGGCTCCTTCGGTCGTGGTTCCTACAATCGTACGCACGGCGACCGCCGGTCGGGGTCGTCTCATCGAAAGTCCCTCGTGTTTCGCGCCCCCGGAAGGGCGACGGCTCCGCGGGTCCGATACACCCGGGAGAAACCATGTGCGGACGCTTCGTCCTCTCGCAGACCACCGCCGACCTGGTGGCGCTCTTCGACATCGACGAGCCGGGCGCCGACCTGCCGGAGCCGTCCTGGAACATCGCGCCGACCCAGCGGATCGCCGTCGTCGCGGAGTCGATGAAGGGGGTCGACGAGGGCAGCCCGCCGCGGCGTCGGCTCGCCGGAGCCCGCTGGGGCCTGGTGCCCCGCTCCGCCGCCGACCCGTCCGCGGGGCCGCCGCTGTTCAACGCGCGGATCGAGTCCGTCGCCGAGAAGCCCTCGTTCCGCGAGTCCTACGCCTCCCGGCGCGCGATCGTGCCCGCCTCGGGCTGGTACGAGTGGCGGGTCGGCGCGGACGGGGCGAAGGCACCCGTCTACGTCTCGCCGGGCGAGGGCTCGCTCCTCCTGTTCGCCGGTCTCTACGAGTGGTGGCGCTCGGCCCAGCCGGGCTCTCCGTGGCTGCTCTCGGCGACGGTCCTCACCCGCCCCTCCGCCGGGCCGCTCGCCGAGGTGCACGAGCGGATGCCCGTGCTGCTGCAGCCGGAGCTGATCGAGGACTGGCTGGACCCGGCGTCCCCCGGGGACGGCGAGCTGCTGCGCGCGGCCGCCGAGGGCGCGGCCGAGCTGTCCGAGGAGCTCGAGGTGCACGGCGTCGGTGCAGCCGTGGGCTCCGTCTCGGCGAACGGCCCCGAGCTGATCGAGCCCACCGGAGCCTGACGATCGCGTGAGAGCGCGATCCGCGGTCCGGCATCCGGTCTGACAGACTGGGCGGATGCCGCTGACGCCCGAGAGCAAGCCCCTGAGCGCAGGCAAGGCGGAGGTCATGCACCGCGCCGCCCGCCTCGAGGACCGACTCCACTCCTTCCGGATGAGGCGCGTGAAGCGCAAGGGCTACGTCCCGAGGGTCATCCCCTACACCGGCTACGGCTCGACGACGCAGCTGCGCGTCCTGGCCCGCGTCCTCTACACGCGGCCGACCCCTCCCGGGGTCGAGGAGGTCCGCCCCGTCGAGGGCGTGCGCGGCTGGCGGAGCTTCACCAGCGTCTTCGTGAGCGGGGCCGTCGTGACCGTCGAGGCCGACGGGCAGACCCACCGGGTGACGGCCGACCGCGGCGGAGTCGTCGACGCGGACCTCCCGATCACGCTCGAGCCCGGCTGGCACACCATCACCTTCTCGACCGCGGGCTCGAAGCCCGTCGAGGCGCCCGTCTTCATCGTGCGTCCGGAGGCGCGGCTGGGCGTCGTGTCGGACGTGGACGACACGGTGATGGTCACCGCGCTCCCCCGCCCCTTCGTCGCCGCCTGGAACACCTTCGTGCTCGACGAGCACGCCCGGATGCCCACGCCCGGCATGGCGGTCTTCCTCGACCGCTTCGCCCGGCAGTACGAGGGCTCCCCGGTCATCTACCTCTCCACCGGCGCGTGGAACGTCGCCCCGGCGCTCACCCGCTTCCTCTCGCGGCACCTGTACCCGGCCGGAGCGCTCCTCCTGACCGACTGGGGCCCGACGCACGACCGCTGGTTCCGCAGCGGCAAGCAGCACAAGGAGATGAACCTCCGCCGACTCGCGGCCGAGTTCCCGGACGTGCGCTGGCTGCTGGTCGGCGACGACGGGCAGCACGACGAGGAGATCTACTCCGACTTCGCGGACGAGCACCCCGACAAGGTCGCCGCTATCGCGATCCGCCAGCTCTCCACCGGCGAGGCGGTGCTTGCGGGAGGCCGCTCCAAGGCCGAGGACCGCTCCCTGACCAGCGGCACGACCTGGGTCTTCGCGCCCGACGGCGCCGGCATCTCCGAGCAGCTGACGGAGCTCGGCATCCTCTGATCCCGCACCGGCTCCGGGAACGACCGGAGCCGTCCGCTCCCCGGGGGGAGGGACGGCTCCGGTCGATCGCTCGGACTACGCCTGGTGGGCGGCCTGCAGGTCGAGGGTGATGGTGACCTTCTCGCCGATGAGCACGCCACCGGTCTCGAGGGCCGCGTTGTAGGTCAGACCGAAGTCGGTGCGGTCGATGGTGGCCTTGGCGGTGAGGCCGGCCTTGTAGTTGCCGTAGGGGTCGGTGCCGAAGCCGCCGAACTCCACCTCGAAGGTGACGGGCTTGGTGGTGCCCTTGATGGTGAGCTCGCCGTCGACGAGGAAGTCGTCGCCGTTCGGGCGGACGGCGGTCGAGACGAAGTGGATCTCCGGGTACTTCTCGGCCTCGAAGAAGTCGCCGGTGCGGAGGTGGCCGTCGCGGTTGGGCTCGTTGGTGTTGACGGAGGCGACCTCGGCGGTGGCCTCGACCTTGGAGTCGAGCGGGTTCTCGCCGGTGGTGAACGTGGCGGTGAAGCGCTCGAACTTGCCCTTGACCTTGCTGATCATCAGGTGGCGGACGCTGAACGCGACCTCGCTGTGGGTGGGGTCGATGACCCAGGTGCCGGCCTTGTAGCCGGGGATGGTGACGGTGTCGGTCATGGTTTCTCCTCGAGTGTGACGGTCGTCGCGGGGAGAGCGTCCCCGTCCGATGTATGCAAGCGCATCGACGTCGATCAGTATTCCATGTAGCGACAACTATTTCATCCACGTTCCGTCGAAGGATCGGCGGACACTGCGTGAACACGGGGCGCCGCACCCCGGACGGGGGTCGGTGCCGCTCCCCGGAGCGGTCGTCAGCGGTCGGCGGGAGCCGGGTTGCGGATGCCGAGGAGGGAGACGACGCCGCCGGCGACCAGGAGGGCGGCGGTCGCGACGGCGGCACGGGAGAAGCCCTCGACGTCGAGCGAGTCTCCGACCACGAGCGAGGTCGCGGCGATGGCGACCAGCCCGGCGATGCGCGAGACGGCATTGTTCACGGCGGAGCCGACTCCGCTGTGCCCGTCCTCCACCGCGCCGAGGATCGTCGAGGTCAGCGGAGCGACCGTCACCGCGAGGCCGAAGCCGAAGAGGAGGATCCCCGGCAGCAGCTGCGTGGCGTAGTCGGCGCCCTCGTCGACGAAGGAGAGCAGGAGGAACCCGGCCGCGGCGATCAGCGGTCCGACGCCCATGAAGAGCCGCGGGCCGAACCGCGCCGACAGCGACCCGGAGACCTGCGAGAGCAGGAGCAGCAGGATCGTCGGCGGGAGCGTCGCGAGCCCGGCCAGGGTCGCCGAGAAGCCCAGGGTCTGCTGCAGGAACAGGCCCAGCGCGAAGAAGCCGAAGGAGAGCGCGCCGTAGACGAACGCCGTCGAGACGTTGCCGACGGTGAAGTTCCGCGACGCGAAGAGCGACAGCGGCAGCATCGGATGCGCCGCGCGCCGCTCCCACACGACGAACGCGACGAGGGCGGCGACTCCCCCGATCAGGGCGGTCAGCACGAGCGGATGCTGGACCCCGAGCCGCTCCTGCTCGATCAGCGCGAACACCGGCCCTCCCAGGCCGATCACCCCGAGCACCGCGCCGACGCCGTCGATCGGCACCCGGGTCCCCGAGTCGACCGCGCCGAGCCTGCGCAGCAGGACCAGCGTCACCGCGATCGGCAGCAGGTTGAGCGCGAAGACGTACCGCCACGAGCCCGCGTCCACCAGCAGGCCGCCGAGCACGGGGCCGGCGATCGTCGCCGTGCCGGTCCAGGCCGTCCACGCGCCGATCGTCCGGGCCTGCGCGGCGCCGTGGACGGTCGCGATGATGAGGGCGAGCGAGCTGGGCACGAGGATCGCGCCGGCGGCGCCCTGGAGCATCCGCGCCACGATGAGGACCTCGGCGGTGGGGGCCAGCGCGCACAGCAGCGAGGTGACGCCGAAGCCGATCAGGCCGATGGTCATGCTGCGGGCCCGGCCGATGCGGTCGGCGAGCGAGCCGGCCACGAGGATCAGCGCGCCGAGCGTGATCAGGTACCCGTCGACCACCCACTGCTGCACCGCGAGCCCGCCGCCGAGCTCGCGGGTGATGGCGGGCAGGGCGACGTTGACGACGGTGCCGTCGAGGAAGGCGACGAAGGAGGCGAGGACGGCCACCACGAGCACCGCGCGGCGGCGCGTCTCGGCGGGGTCGGCGGAGGCGGTCATGCTCGGGCTCTGGTCACCCGCTCACCGTACCGGCGGCCGCCGCTCCCGGGGCCGGGAGGGCGGGCATCCGGGCCCCCGAGCGCGGCCGCACGACGGATCCAGACTCGTCGCCTACTCTCGTAGCCATGTCTGCGCAAGGAACCGCCCGCGGCGGCGTGCTCGCCCGGGTCCTCGGGATCGTCGGAGCCAGCCTCGCCGGGGGCCTGCTGATCACGGTCGGGGTCACTCCCGCCCTCGCCGTCACCGGTCTCGCCGAGAACAACCCGATCGGGCTGTTCGAGACGGTGCCCGAGTACCTCGAGCTCGGCCAGCTGGCCCAGAAGACCGAGATCTACGCGAAGCGAACCGACGGCTCGGACGAGCTGCTCGCCTCCTTCTACGCGCAGAACCGCGAGGAGGTGGCGTTCGACCAGGTCAGCCAGTCCGTGAAGGACGCGGCGGTCTCGACCGAGGACCCGCGCTTCTACGATCACGGCGGCGTCGACCTGCAGGGCACGATCCGCGCGGTGCTCAGCAACATCGTCGGCGGGGACCTCCAGGGCGGATCCTCCATCACTCAGCAGTACGTCAAGAACGTCCTCGTGCAGAAGGCGGAGTCGCTGAGCGCGACCGACGAGGCGGCCTCCGAGGCCGCCTACGAGGAGGCGACCGCGACCACTCCGAGCCGCAAGCTCAAGGAGATGAAGCTCGCCGTCGACCTCGAGAAGAAGTACAGCAAGGACGACATCCTCCTCGGCTACCTCAACATCGCGGGCTTCGGCGGGCAGGTCTACGGCATCCAGGCGGCGGCCGAGTACTACTTCTCGACCAGCGCGGCCGACCTGAGCCTGGCGCAGGCCGCGAGCCTGATCGCCACGGTCAACAACCCCAACGGCCTCAGGATCGACCAGCCCGAGAACATCCCGGACAACAAGATCCGCCGCGACTACGTCCTCGACCAGATGCTGCAGGAGGGGAAGATCTCGCAGGCCGACCACGACGCCGCCGTCGCCGAGGAGGTCGTCCCCGCGATCACGCAGACGCCCACCGGCTGCCAGACCGCCGGCAACGCGGCCTTCTTCTGCGACTACATCACCCGCGTCGTCCAGAACGACCCGGCGTTCGGCGACGACGCGGACACCCGCCTCGCGAACTTCCAGCGCGGCGGCTACAAGATCTACACGACGCTCGACCGCGACCTGCAGGACACCGCGGCGAACGCGACGAACAACGCCGTCCCCAAGGTCCCCACTCTCGACACCAACATCGGCAGCGCGACCGTCTCGATGGAGGTCGGCACCGGCCGGATCCTGGCGATGGTGCAGAACAAGGACTACGACGCGGCCGGCGCCGTCAACGGCGCGAACTTCTCCGCCGTCAACTTCAACACCGACACGGCCTACGGCGGCTCCGCCGGGTTCCAGGTCGGATCGACCTACAAGGTGTTCACGCTCGCGCAGTGGCTCGCGAGCGGACGCACCCTGAACGAGACGATCAACGGCCGCGAGCGCACCTTCTCGGGCTTCCCCGCCAGCTGCGCACCGGGCGGCGAGCTCGACACCTCCTACGAGGTCAACAACGACGACAGCGAGAACGGCAGCTACAGCGTGCTGACCGGCACGATGCAGTCGATCAACACCGTCTACGTCTCGATGGCGCAGCAGCTCGACCTCTGCGCGATCCGCGACCGCGCGGTCGGCTTCGGCGTGAAGGCGGCCGACGGCGGCGAGGTCGACTACAAGCCGTCCGCCGTCCTCGGCTCGGACACGCTCATCTCCCCCCTCTCGATGGTCACCGCCTTCGCCGGCTTCGCCAACAACGGCACCGCCTGCTCCGCGATCGCCATCGACTCGATCACCGACGCGACCGGCGCCGCCGTCCAGCCGCCGACCTCCACCTGCAACCAGGCCCTCAGCCCCGAGCTGACGGCGGTCGCGAACTACGCCCTGCAGCGCGTCGTCACCGGCGGCACGGCCGCCCAGTCCGACCCGGACGACGGCATCGAGCACATCGGCAAGACGGGCACCACCGACAACGCGGAATCGACCTGGATGGACGGGGCGAGCTCGCGCGTCGCGACCGTGGTCTGGGTCGGCAACATCGACGGCCACACCTCGATGCGCGAGGTCCGCTTCCCGAACTCGGAGCTCGAGAGCCGCCCGTACGCCTCCAACATCCGCCACTACATCTGGAACTCGGTGATGACCCGCGCCGACCAGAAGTACGGCGGAGACGACTTCGAGGAGCCCAGCAGCGCCCTGCTGAACGGCCGTCAGATCGCCGTGCCGACCGTCTCCGGCCGCTCGGTCGACGACGCCACGGAGGCGCTGGAGGACCTCGGCTTCGACGTCGAGGAGGGGGCGACCATCGACTCGTCGCTCCCCGCCGGCGTGGTGGCGGGCACCGACCCGGCCGCGGGCACGACCGTCGCGCGCTACTCCGACATAGCCCTGCTGATCAGCAACGGCTCGCAGGTCCCGGGTCCCGCCACCCAGGCACCGGCTCCGGCTCCGACCGGCACGGGAGTCCCCGCGACCGAGGCTCCCCCGGCGACGCCCACGGCGACCCCGACAGCGACAGCCACGGCGACTCCGACGGCGGAGGTCGAGGAGTGAGCTTCGACGCGGACTTCCTCGGCGTCCCCGCGGCGGCGCCGCGCCTGAGGGTCGAGCGCCCGGTGCGGCTCCTGCCGTACACGCACTTCGAGGTGCTGCTGGATCCGGAGCGGCGCCTGGCCGTCTCGACGGCCGTGAACATCGACGGCGCGCGCCTGGTCGAGCTCGGCCGAGGCGACGACTGGCACCTCGACGACAGCATCCCCGCCTCCGAGCAGACCGGGCCGGAGGTGTACGCCCGCAACGACCTCGACCGCGGCCACCTGGTCCGCCGCCGCGACCCCGTGTGGGGCGACCGCGGCGAGGCCGCCGCGGCCAACCGCGACAGCTTCTGCTACACGAACGCCGCGCCCCAGGCGAGCGGCTTCAACCAGTCGCAGGAGCTGTGGCTCGGGCTCGAGACGCTGGTGCTCGAGTACGCGCAGACCTGGCGCACGCGCCTGAGCGTCTTCACCGGGCCCGTGCTCGCGGACGACGACCCGGTCTACCGCGGTACGGGCATCCCCCGCCGCTTCTGGAAGATCGCGGCGTGGAGCCCGGACGGATCGACGCTCGCGACGAGCGCGTACCTGCTCGACCAGAGCGAGCTCGTGGAGCGCGTGCGCGAGGGCCTGGTGCCGCTCGGCGGCTTCAGGACGTTCCAGCTGCCGGTCGCCGCGATCGGCGAGCTGACCGGTCTCGACGTGGACCTCCTCGCCGGGGCCGACGTGCTCGGCTCGGCAGGACTCCGGCCGGAGCCGTGGCGCGAGATCGTCGAGCCGTCCGACGTGGCGAGCGGCCTCCTCCCCCGCTGAGGCTCCGCCGGGGGCAGGATGGGCGGATGAGCACCCCCGTCCTGGTCGAGATCACCTCCGGCGCCGTCGTCCTCCGCGACCCGGAGGGTCCGCTCGTCCGCGTCGACGAGGCGGGCTACCTCCGCGGCGACGGGGTCTTCGAGACCGTCGCGGTCCTCGACGGACGTCCCCGCGCGCTCGGCGAGCACCTCGCGCGGCTGGCCGGATCGGCCCGGGCCGTCGGGCTGACGATCCCGGAGGCGCCCCTCTGGTCCCGAGCGGTCGACCTCGCCGTGGCGGAGCACGACCGGGTCGACGACCTGACGATCCGCTTCATCGCCGCCCACGGGTCGGGCGACTCCGCCCGGTGCACCGTGCGCGCGGCTCCGACTCCCGACTCGAGCGCGCTCCGGGAGAAGGGCGCGGCCGTCGTCGTGCTGGACCGCGGGTACGCGAGCGGTCCGCTCGCGCCGTGGCTGCTCCCGGGTGTCAAGACCACCTCGGGCGCCGTCACCCGGGCGGCGCTGCGCGAGGCGGCGTCCCGGGGCGCGGACGACGTGGTCTGGCGCACGAGCGACGGGCTTCTCCTCGAGGGGGCGACGTCGAGCCTGGTGCTCCTCGGCGACGGGGTGCTCGCGACGCCGCTCTCGGGCAGCGTGCTCGCCGGCACGACGGTCGAGCGGGTCCTCGCGCTGGGCGAGCGCCGCGGGCTCGCGTCGTCGCGCCGCGAGCTGCCGGTCACGGCGCTCACCGGTGCCGATGCGGCGTGGCTGGTGTCGAGCACCCGGCGGGCGATCCCCGTCCGCTCGGTCGACGGCGCACCGCTCGCGATCGACGCGGGCCTGACGGCGGCGTTCGAGGCGGGGCTGCTCGCCGGCTGACCGCGTCCGCGGCTCGGACTCCCTGCGCCTCAGGCCGCTGCGGCCAGCGCGCGGGAGGTGTGCGGGCCGACGCCGGCCTCTTCCGCGTCGCCGAGATCGGCGAGCGTGTCGACGTCCAGCCTCAGCGTCGACGAGCCGGGCAGCACGACGACGGCGCAGCCCGCGTCGCGGTGCCGGGCCAGCGAGCCCGGGCCGAACGCCGGAGCGACGAGGGCTCCGGCCGCCAGCAGGAGCGCCGTGGTGCCGCTCCCCTCGCGGTCCGGGACGACGGCCGGGAGCGACCGCGTCGCGAGCGCCTCGGAGAGGTCCGACGGCAGCAGGGCGGGCAGGTCCCCGGTCAGCACGATCACCGGGGCGCCCGGCCGGCGGTGCAGGGCGGCCTCGGCTCCCCCGGACACGGCGGCGTCGAGGGTCCCCGGGTCGGGCACCACCACCAGCTGCGGGTGCTCCGCCCGTGCGCGGTCGGCCGCACCGGCGTCGGAGGTGACCAGGAGAAGGCTCACCACCGGCTCCGCGGCGGCCACGGCGGCGAGCGTGTCCAGGAGGAACGCCTCGGCCAGCGCCGCGCGGCCCGGCACGTCGAGGCGCGTCTTCGAGCCGCCGCGGCCCTTGAACACGACGACCGCGCTCCAGCCGGTCACGCGCGCTCCTCGCGCGAGGCGGCTCCGGCCGCGAAGCCCTCGGCGAAGGCCTCGTCGGCGCCGAGGCGGAACATGTCGTCGGGGCCCGTGCGGGTCAGCGTGCGGGCGCCCGGGCTCTCGACCCCCGTCACCAGGCGGGCGAGCCCGCGGACGACGGCGACGGGGCGACCGCTCGCCTTGCCCTTCACCAGGTCGCCGAGCGCGGCGATCTCGTCCGCCACGGCCGGCATGGTCACTCCGAGCGTGCGCCCCAGGGCGTCGACCCCGCCGCGGAGGTCGTCGATCACGAGGACGCCCGCGGCTCCGATGGCCGCGTCGGTCTGTCCGACCCGCCACGCGCGGCCCAGGGTGTCGCTTACGAGCACGCCCACCTCCACGCCGAGCCGCTCCCGGAGACCCGCGCAGAGGGCCCGCGCCGAGGCGTCCGGGTCGACGGGGAGGAGGAGGACCGTCCCCTCCGCGACGTTGCTGGCGTCGATTCCGGCCGCCGCCTGCACGATCCCGAGGCGGTTCTCCACGATGCGGGTGACGCCGGACCCGTGCGCCCGGGTGGCGACGACGCGGACGGTCTCGGCCGTGATCGCGTCCTCGCGGTCGGCCGCGGCGACGACGCGCCCCTCCGCCTTCGAGACGATCTTGCTCGTGACCACGAGGATGTCGCCGTCCGCGGGCCGGTCCTCCTCGGCGGCGGCGGCGACGGCCGCGAGGATCAGCTCGAGCAGGTCGTCACCGGGAGTCACCTCCGGGATGCCGTCGAGGGCCCAGGCCTGCACGCGCGTCTCGCTCACCGGTCCATTCTCCCGGCTGCCGCGGGCGCACGGGTCCACGGCCCGGGATCGCCCGGGTGGACGATCGGCGGCGCCTCAGCCGGCGGCGAGGTACGCGGCGACCGCGGGCGGCACGTAGGGGGCGACGTCGCCGCCGAGGGAGGAGACCTGCCGCACCAGCGAGCTCGACACATGGGCGTGCGCGGGATCGGGCAGGAGGAACACCGTCTCGACGTGCGCGAGGTTGCGGTTCACGATCGCCATGGGGGTCTCGTACGCCACGTCGACCTGCGAGCGGATGCCCTTCACCAGGATGCTCGCGCCGACGTCGGTGCAGTAGTCGACGAGCAGGCCCATGCTCCACGAGGCGACGACGATCCGCCCCTCGAGCCCGGCCTCCGCGATCGACTGCTCGATCAGCGAGACGCGCTGGGCGATCGGCAGCAGCGCCGTCTTGGCGGGGTTGTGCACCACCACGACGTGCAGCTCGTCGACCAGGCGCGCGGCCCGCTCGATCACGTCGAGATGACCGAGGGTCACGGGGTCGAAGGAGCCGGGGACGACGGCGATGCGGGCCATGCCGACAGAGTAGCGGGCGGGCACCGCCTAGCTCTTGGCGAGGAACTCCCGGTCGCGGTCCTGCACGCGGCGCTCGAGCGCGGCACGGAGCCGATCGTGCGAGGCGAGGGACGGGTCCTCCGCGAGGAGCCGCTCCGCCAGCGCCCGCGCCTCCACGATCACGTCCGCGTCCTGCACCACCCGCAGCAGGCGGAGCGACGATCGCCCGCCGGACTGCGAGTCGCCCAGCACGTCGCCCTCGCGGCGCAGCTCCAGGTCGACCTCGGCGAGCGCGAAGCCGTCGAGCGTCGCGGCGACCGCCTCCACCCGCTCGCGCGCGACCGTCCCCGCCTCCGCCGCCGTCACGAACAGGCACACCCCCGCGACGCCGCCGCGCCCGATGCGCCCGCGGAGCTGGTGCAGCTGCGAGACCCCGAACCGCTCCGCGTCGAGCACGACCATCATCGAGGCGTTCGGCACATCCACGCCGACCTCGATGACCGTCGTCGACACCAGGACGTCGATCTCCCCCGCGGCGAAGGAGCGCATCACGGCGTCCTTCTCCTCCGTCGTCATCCGCCCGTGCAGCGCGGCCGACCGCCGCTTCCCGAGCAGCGGATGAGCGCGCACGCCCTCCAGCGTGGCCGCGACGGTCGTGAGCGACGCGGCGGCGTCCTCCTCGGGCGGCTGCGCGCCCTCGGCGGGCTCCCCCGGCTCGATCGCCGGGCAGACGAGGTAGACCTGGTGCCCCGAGCGGATCTCCTCCTCGGCGCGCTCCCACGCCCGCGCGATCCACGCGGGGTGGTCGGCGAGCGGGACCACGTGGCTCGTGATGCCGGGGCGCCCGGCGGGCAGCTCGCGGATGGTCGAGGTGTCGAGATCGCCGAAGACCGTCATGGCGACGGTCCGCGGGATGGGCGTGGCCGTCAGCACCAGCACGTGCGGCGGGGTGGCGCCCTTCCGGCGCAGGGCGTCCCGCTGGTCCACGCCGAAGCGGTGCTGCTCGTCGATCACGACGAGGCCCAGGTCGTAGAAGGAGACCGCGTCGCCGAGGAGGGCGTGCGTGCCGACGACGATCTTCGCCGTGCCCGAGACGATCCGGAGGAGGGCCGCGCGGCGCTGCGCCGCCCCCAGCCCGCCGGTGAGGAGGGTCGGCACCAGCTCGGCCGCGAGCTCCGGGCCGAGGGTCCTCGCGATCGAGCGGAGGTGCTGCCCCGCGAGCACCTCGGTGGGAGCGAGCAGCGCCGCCTGCCCGCCGCTCTCGGCCGTGGCGAGCATCGCCCGGAGCGCGACGAGGGTCTTGCCGGAGCCGACCTCGCCCTGCACCAGCCGGGTCATCGGGCTCTCGGCGGCCAGGTCGGCGGCGATCTCGTGCCCCACCGCGGTCTGGTCGCCGGTGAGGGCGAAGGGCAGCGCGGCGTCGAAGCGCTCGAGCAGCCCGCCGGGGCCGGGCACGCGGGCGGTCGCGGGGCTGCTGCGCGCCGAGGCCCGGCGCTCGAGCAGGGCGAGCTGCAGGAGGAACGCCTCGTGGAAGCGCAGCGTCTCGCGCGCCTGCGCCTCCTCGCCCTCCCGCTGCGGGCGGTGGATCAGCTCCAGCGCCTCGCCGAGGCCCAGCAGCGAGCGGCCGGCGCGCACCTGCTCGGGCATCGGGTCCGGCACGTCGCGCAGGCCGTCCAGCAGCACGCCGATCGCGGCCTGGAGCTGCCAGCTCGAGAGCGCGCTGGTCGCCGGGTAGATCGGGATCGGACGCTCGGCCCAGTCCTTCGCGAGCTCACCGCCTCCCGTCTCCGTCGCGGCGGCCTCCTCGTCGTCGAACAGGCGGTAGTCGGGATGCGTGAGCTGCGGGGTGTCGCGGAACATCGAGACCGTGCCCGCGAAGATCCCGCGCACGCCGCGGTGGAGCTTCGCCGCGCGCCAGGGCTGTCCGAAGAACGTCAGCGAGAGCGTGCCCGAGCCGTCCGAGATGACGACCTCGAGCAGGGTGCCGCGCCGGTTGCGCATCGGCCGCTCGCGCACCTCGCGCACCTCCGCCACGATCGTCACGCTCTCTCCCACGGGGAGACGCGAGAGCGCCGTCAGCTCGCCCCGCTTCGCGTAGCGGCGCGGGTAGTGGCCCAGGAGCTCGCCGACCGTGCGGTACCCGAAGGCCTTCTCGACCGCACTCGCCGTGCGCGGCCCGATCAGCGGCGCGAGCGAGGCGTCGAGGGGGTCCGGGATCACCTAGCGATCATAGGTCGGACCTCGGACGCGCGAGCCGGGCGACCGGGTCCAGCGCCGAGCGCGGCACGACCGACGCGAGCACCCGACGACCGGCACCCGCGGAGCCGCGGAGCGCGGTGGCCACGGCGGTCGCGTCGTCCCACGCCTCCGACTCGCTCGCGGACGGCGAGTAGCGCCGGCGCTCGACGCGCTCCCGGAGCCCCTGCAGACGTGCCGCCGCTCCGGGGTCGAGGGCGGGAGCCATGCGGGCCTCCTGCGCGCGCGGAGACTCCGTGTCCTCCACGGGGACGCCCAGGTCGCGGGCGGTCGCCAGCAGCTCGGCCCACGCGGCCTCGACGGAGCCGGAGCGCGCGGACCGGCGCCGCAGCGCGCGCTGGACGGCGCGCATCAGCCAGGGGACGAGCACGAGCAGCAGGAGCAGCACCCAGAGCGTGGCCGCGGGAGCCGCCGTGGTGCTCGAGGCGCCGACGGCACCGGGGGTCGGCGTCGCCGACGCGGCCGTCGGAGTGGGTGTCGCGGCGGGAGCGCTGGTCGCACCGGGCGCGGTGGTCGCGGTCGAGCCCGGGGCGGTGGGGCCCGAGGACGCCGTCGCGCTCGGCAGGGTGTAGGAGGCCGGAGCGCCGCGGCTGGGCGTCGGCTCGAAGGGCAGCCAGCCGACCCCCTCGAAGTACAGCTCGGGCCAGGCGTGCAGGTCGGAGGAGAGGACGCGGTAGGTGGTCAGGTCGCTGCCGCCGGAGGGCACGACGGAGCCGGGCTGGTAGCCGATGGCGAGCCGCGACGGGATCCCGAGCTCGCGCGCCATCACCGCCATCGCCGAGGCGAAGTGGACGCAGTAGCCCTCCTTCGTCGTCAGGAACGCCGCGAGCACGCCGACTCCGTCGCCGTCGTAGCCCTCCTCCGCGGGGGTGTCCTCGGAGTAGCGGAACTCGGACGAGCGGAAGTACGTCTGCAGCGCGCGCGCCCGGTCGTAGGCGGTCGGAGCCTCCGCCGTGACCTCCTCGGCGGTGGTGCGGACGATCTCGGGCACGTCGTCGGGGAGCGAGAGGTACCGGTCGACGCCGGACGGCGCGGGAGCGGCGAGCAGCTGCTGCGGGTCGGGCTCGAGCCGCAGCGCCTGCACCTGGTAGTCGTCTCCGGAGCGGGTCGTCGCGTCGCCGCGGATGGAGCCGTCCTGCACGTCCTGGAGCCAGCCGTCGCCGACGCCCGTCAGCGACGAGACCGGATACGGCACGGGGAGCCACTGGCTCCGCAGCGTCTCCACCGAGACGTCGACCTCCTCCGCCTCGCGCGGCACGCTCTCGGAGAGCCCCTCGGGCGCGATCGGCGCGTCGATCGGAGCGGTCTGCTCCGTCTCGCTCGGCGCCCAGTCGTCACCGTCGAAGTCCGAGACGGTCAGCACGCGGAGGTAGACGGGCAGGTCGGAGTCGGTGGCGTAGCGCAGCACGGTCACGGGGTTCGGGCGGCGCAGGTCCGCGCCGAGGGCGACCACCGGGTCGATCGCGCCGTTGAAGAGGCTGCCGGAGACGCCCGAGGGGGCGGTGGTGCGCGCGTAGCCGGCCGCCGAGCCGGCGACGACTCCCGCGCCCAGGACGACGACGGTCACGGCCGCGAAGGCGGGCAGCACGGCCGAGGCCGCGCTCGGGCCGCTCGGGCGGCGGGGGGCGGCCGTGGCGGCGAGCACGCCCGCGTAGGCGAGCGCGGTGACGACGAGGCTCGCCCAGGACACCTCGGAGGGGTCCACAATCGCCGGTACCGCGAGCAGCGCCGCGGGGAACAGACCGGCCAGGGCGGGGAGGCGGACGGAGAAGGCGAACAGGTCGGCCGCCCAGGCGAGCACGACCACCCCGCCGATCAGGAGGAACGAGATGCCGTCGTCGGCGACCGCCGGGAGCCCCTGCTGCGCGATGGACTGGAAGCCGCCCTGCGCGAGCGCCTCCGCCTGCGCGACGGCGCCGGGCGTGGGGATCACGAACAGCAGGGCCCGACCGGGCACGAACATCGCGGTCAGCACGCCGACCATCGTCAGCGTGCCGAGGATCGGCGGGACGACGGGGTGCACGCGCAGAGCCCGGGCGGCGGCCGGGACGCCGAGCACCACGGCGACCGCGCTCGCGAGGAGCACCAGCCAGTCGACGCCGACGAGGAGGCGGCCGATCCCGGCGGCGGCGGCCGTGATCGCGAGGAAGAGCAGACCGCTCAGAGGAGCCGACCCGGCGCGCGGATCGCTCTCGACGCGGCGGCTCACGCCACCACCCGCAGAGCGAGGGCCTGCGCCCACGCCTCCTCGACGGAGGCGCTCGGGTCGACGGACACCGCGTACCAGCCGAGCGAGGCGAGAGCCGCCTCCTCCTCAGCGGTGCCGGCGACGACGAAGGCGATCGCGGGGCGCGACTGCGCGGCCAGGGAGCCGAGGCCATCGAGGTCCGACTCGAGGAGTCGGGTGAGCACGGCGAAGACCGGTCGCACTCCCCCGGTGTCGCGCATGTCGGCCGAGATCCGGGTCACCGCGTCGACCGACTCGCGCGAGGGCGCCAGCTCGGCCAGGCGCAGCAGCACGTCGTGCGCCACCTCGCGCTCGTCCTCCGAGTGCTCCGGCTCGCCGTCCGCACCCGTCTCGACGAGGTGGGTCTCGAAGCCGCGGTCGAGCAGGTGCACGGCGAGGGAGGCCGTCATCGACACCGCCCACTCGAGCCGGTCGTCGCCGCGCCGCTCGAGCACGCGCTCGGCCCGGGTCTCGAGGAGGATCCACGCGTGCGGATCGGTGTTCTGCTCGTCCTGGCGGACCATGAGCTCACCGGAGCGGGCGCTCGCCCGCCAGTGCACCCGGCGCATGGCGTCCCCCGGGCGGTAGTCGCGCGGGATCACGTCGTCCGTGCCGGCGCCGGCCGTCGCGTGCGCGACCGGGCTCGATCCGCCTGCTCCGTGCGCGTCCAGGACGTCGCTCTCGAGCGGCACGACCCGCGGAGTCACGACGAACGGCTGCGCAGCCCCCACGACGCTCTCGCGGAGCGCGAGCCCGAGGCCGTCGCCGCGCACCAGGCGCAGCGGGCCGATGCGGTGGATCCCGCGCCGCTCGGCGGGCAGACGGTAGCGGGCGCGCACGCGGCCGCCCGACGGGACGCCCGGCAGCCCGAAGACGCCCTCGGCGACCGGGCGGCCGACGACGACCCCGCGCTCCACGCGCTCGAGCCGGTCGTGGGCGCGGGCCCCGCTGCGGACGGCGCGGCCGCGGTTCTCGAGCAGCACGTCGACCTCCACCACGTCGCCGGCCGCGACGGTCTGGGGAGCGAAGCGGCGCTGCACCCGGAACGACGCCGGCGCCAGGAGCAGGGAGACGAGCGCGCCCAGGGGCAGGCCCAGCAGCACCAGGCCGACGAACAGCAGCTCGCGGAACTCCGACAGCGGCGCGATCACCACTCCCGCGACGCCCAGCAGAACGAGCGCCCAGCCGCGCAGCGTCAGCGCGACCCCGCGGAGCGCGGGCAGACCGCCGAGACGGGACGACGGCGTCTCGGCGGCGCGGACCTCAGTCGCCACGGTTGCCGAAGGGGACAGGGGTGGCCGCGACGATGCGCTGCACGATCTCGGTGACCGAGTGCGAGGATCCGGCGCCGGAGCGGCCGGGGAGGCGGGTGGCGGGCAGGAGGCGGTGGCCGAGCACGGGGACGGCGAGCGCGTCCACGTCGTCCGGCACCACGAAGTCGCGGTCGCTGAGGGCGGCGAGCGCCTTCGCGGCGGCGATCAGCTGGAGCGTGGCGCGCGGGCTCCCCCCGAGCCGCAGCTCGGGGTCCACCCGCGTGGCCTGCATGATCGCCACCACGTACTCCTGCACAGGTGGTGCGACGTACACGGAGCGCACGTAGGCCATCATCCGCTCGAGCTCGGCGAGGCCCACGACGGGCCGCAGCTCCTCGAGCGGGCTGGCCGAGTCGCGGGTGCGGATCATCTCGAGCTCGGCGCGCTCATCGGGGTAGCCGAGCGAGAGGCGGGCCATGAAGCGGTCGCGCTGGGCCTCGGGCAGCGAGTAGGTGCCCTCCATCTCGACCGGGTTCTGCGTCGCGATCACGGCGAAGGGGCGCGGGAGGAGGTGGGTCGTGCCGTCGACCGAGACCTGGCGCTCCTCCATGCACTCCAGCAGCGCCGACTGCGTCTTGGGCGAGGCCCGGTTGATCTCGTCGCCGATCAGGATGTTCGCGAAGACCGGGCCCGGCTTGAACTCGAAGTCGCGGGTCGCCTGGTTGTAGACCGAGACCCCCGTGACGTCGGAGGGGAGCAGGTCGGGCGTGAACTGGATGCGCGCGACGCTGCCGCCGACCGAGGCCGCCAGCGACTTCGCCAGGACCGTCTTGCCGGTGCCGGGGACGTCCTCCATCAGGAGGTGCCCACCGGCGAGGAACACCGTCAGCGCCATCGAGACCTCGGCCGACTTGCCGTCGATCACGCGGGTGAGGTTCCCGAGGACGGCGCCGCAGTGCGCCGTGAACTCCTCGCGGGTCAGGGGCGTCTCGGGTGCCGCTCGGCGGCCGACAGCGGAGCGGGTGTCTTCGAGCGACGTCATAGCTACGGATTCTCGCAGTCCTGACGGGAAAAGGGTCCAGGTTCCGCGAGTTCGCAGTGTGCCGCCAGGCGGGAGCCGCGCGGCGGCCACCGGACGCCGCAGGCAGGGGTGCCGCCCTATGCTCGGTCCGGTGACCAGGATCATCGCCGGATTCGCCGGCTCGCTCACCCTCCGGGTCCCGCGCGCGGGCACCCGCCCCACCAGCGACCGCGTGCGCGAGGCCGTCTTCTCGGCCCTCGAGGCCCGGGACGCCCTCGACGGCGCGACGGTGGTCGACCTCTACGCGGGCTCCGGCGCCCTCGGGCTCGAGTCGGCCAGCCGCGGAGCGAGCGCGGTCGTCCTGGTCGAGCGCGACCCGAAGGCCGCCCGGACCGCGGGCGAGAACGCACGGGCGATCGCGACCGCGGCTGCCAAGAACAAGCGGCCCGCCCCGCGGATCGAGGTGGTGACCGGCTCGGTCCGCTCCTTCCTCGACGGCTCCCCGGCCCTCAACACGGACACGGTGTTCCTCGACCCGCCCTACGACCTCGGCGAGGACGACCTCGCCGCCGACCTCGCCGGCGTCCTGCCGCTGCTGCGCGAGGACGCGGTGGTCGTCGTGGAGCGGAGCTCCCGCAGCCCGGAGCCGCGCTGGCCCGCGGGTCTGGAGCGGGAGCGGAGGAAGGACTACGGCGAGACCACGATCTGGTGGGCTTCACCGGCGTCGCCCGTCTCGCCCGCTTCCTCCCCGGCCGGCTGACCGGCCTCAGCCCGCCGCGCCGTCCCAGCCGAGGTACGGGTCCCAGCCCCCGCGCCCCTCGAGCGCGACCCCGCCCAGTCGCACCTCCGGGGCCCCCTCGCGGACGGCCCCGAGCGGGACGAAGCCCTCCGGCAGCGCCGCGGCGGGCGGGAAGCACGCGAGCATCGCGTGGTCCTCGCCACCTCCCAGCACCAGCGCCCTCGCCAGGTCGAGGTCCACGCCCTCCACCCCCGTGAGCCCGCGCGCGTGCACGTCGACCGCCGCGGCATCGAGGTCGATCGCCACTCCGCTCGCACGCGCCATCCGACGGGCGTCGAGCACCACGCCGTCCGAGACGTCCATCATCGCGGTGGCGGTCCCGCCCGCGGCCTCGCCCGCGGAGATCGGCGCGGTCGGGCGCAGCTGCGCCTCGAGGAGGGACGGATGCCGCTCGCGGAGCCGGTCGGCGAGGTCGGCCGACGGCTCCCCGTCCCGCCGCGCCTGCTCGAACAGCAGGCGCAGCCCGAGCCCCGCTCGTCCCAGCGGGCCGGCCACGGCGAGCACGTCCCCCGGCCTCGCACCGCTGCGGAGCACCGGCGGTCGTCCGTCGAGCGAGCCGAACGCCGTGATCGAGAGCGTCAGCGTCGCGGAGGCGGACAGGTCTCCCCCGACGACTCCGCATCCCGGCGCCATCGCGACGCAGCCGGCGGCGAGGCCGCCCGCGATCCCCTCCAGCACGTCGACGCCCAGCGACTGGGGCGCCGCGAGCGCGACGACGAGCCCGGTGGGACGGGCCCCCATCGCCGCGACGTCGGCGAGGTTCGAGGCCGCCGCCTTCCAGCCCAGGTCCGCCGGGCTCGACCAGGCCAGCCGGAAGTCGGGGCCGTGCACCATCATGTCCGTGGTCACCACGAAGCGGCCGTCGGGAGCCCGCAGCACCGCGCAGTCGTCGCCGGGCCCGACCAGGGTCTCCGCGCCCGGGCCGCCGAGCCGGGCCAGCACCCTCGCGAGCACCTCGCCCTCGCTGAGCTCGGCCAGGGTGGGACTCCGATCCTCTGCCATGGTTCACACGCTAGCGTTGACGGCGATGTCCCCCCGCCGACTCCGCTCCCCCCTCCTCGCCGCCGCCGCCGTCCTGCTGCTCTCGGGCTGCTCGGCCAGCGTCGCACTCGAGCCCGCCGCCGATGCGACGAGCACCGGCTGCGCCGAGGTCTCGGTGCGCCTGCCCGACGTGGTCGCGGAGCAGCCCGAGCGCGAGACGAACGCTCAGGGCACCGCCGCCTGGGGCACCCCGGCCGCCGTCATCCTCCACTGCGGAGTCGAGGTGCCCGGCCCGACGACGGACCTCTGCGTGAACGTCAGCGGAGTCGACTGGATCATCGACGAGACGCAGAAGGACGAGGACATCTACACGCTGACCACCTACGGGCGCGATCCCGCGGTGGAGATCACCGTCGACCAGAGCCGCGCGTCCGGATCCTCCGCCGCGCTCGACCTGGCGAACGCCGTCTCCTACGTCCCGCAGACGCGCGAGTGCACCGACGTCTCGGACGCCGACACCCTCGATCCGACGGACACGCCCACCGGCTGAGCTTCAGCGTCAGACGCCGAGGGCTCGACTCGCTGCGGTGAGCGCACCATCGGCGGTCGCCCCCAGCTCACGCGCGCGCGACGCGAACACGGCGGCCGCAGCCTGCAGCTCACGCTCCAGCGCATCCACGCCTCCCGCGACGACCGTGCCCGCCCGGCCGCGCGTCTCGACCAGGCCCGCCGACTCCAGCTCCCGGTAGGAGCGGGCGACCGTCCCCGCGGCGACGCCCAGCGTCTCGGCCAGCGCGCGCACCGGCGGCAGCCGCATCCCGACCGGCAGCTCGCCCGCGGCGATCAGAGCGGTGATCTGCTCACGGATCTGCTCGAAGGGCGCCGCGGCCGCGCCCGCCTCGACGCGGAGCGCGAGCGCCGACGTCATCGGGCGGCGACCGGGACGCGGTCGAGCGCCGAGTCGAGCAGCTCGCTGATCAGGTCCGGGTAGTCCACGCCGCTCGCGCCCCACATGCGCGGGAACATCGAGACCGGCGTGAAGCCGGGCATGGTGTTGATCTCGTTGACGACGAAGCCGTCGGCGGTGAGGAAGAAGTCGACCCGGGCGAGGCCCTCGGCTCCGATCGCGTCGAAGGCGCGGATCGCGAGGGACCGCATCTCGGAGAGCTCGCCGTCGGTGAGATCGGCCGGGCAGACCAGCTCGATGCCGGACGCCCCGAGGTACTTCGCCTCGAAGTCGTAGAAGCCGCGGCCGGTGACGACCACCTCGCCGGCGACGGAGGCGCGGGCCGGAGCACCGCGGCGGCCGCCGAGCACGCCGATCTCTACCTCGCGGCCGACGATGCCCGACTCGATCAGCACCCGCGAGTCGTGCGCGAACGCCTCCTCCAGCGCGGCCTCGAGCTGCTCGCGCTCGTCGATCCGGCTGACGCCCACGCTCGAGCCGGCCCGCGCCGGCTTCACGAACGCGGGCAGGCTCAGCTCGTCGAGGGCCGAGGAGGCGTCGCCCGGGTCGGCGCGCCACTCCGCCTCGGTCACGAGGTACCAGGGCGCCACCGCGAGGCCCGCGGCCCGCAGCACCGTCTTGGTGAAGTGCTTGTCCATGCCGAGCGCCGACGCGAGCACGCCCGAGCCGACGTAGGGCAGCCCGACGAGCTCGAGCATCCCCTGGACGGTGCCGTCCTCGCCCCACGGGCCGTGCAGGATCGGCAGCACCACGTCGACCTCGCCGAGCGAGCGCGTCGCGCCGTCCTCGGTCGTCACGGTGAGCTCACGCGAGAGGGCCGACTCCGGCCAGCGCACACGGGAGCCGTCGTCCTCGACGCGGGGCAGCGACGCGGCATCGAGAGCGAACTTCTCAGGACGGTCCTCCTCGAGCACGAAGGCGCCGTCGGAGGTGATCCCGACGGGGATCACCTCGAAGCGGTCACGGTCGATCGCCCGCAGCACCCCGGCCGCCGTTGCGCAGCTGATCGAGTGCTCGCTGGAGCGCCCCCCGAACAGAACGGCCACGCGGAGCTTGCTGGTCATCGAGGTTCCTCTCACCCTGTGGCTCGTCCGAATCCGTGGTCAGGTGCGGCGCGATGTCCTTCGGATCGAGCGTACCGGCGAGCACCTGCGACACCTGCTCGACGATGGGCATGTCGACTCCCCTGGCGCGCGCCAGCTCGAGGACCGGCGCGACGGAGGCGAGCCCCTCCGCCGTCTGCTGCATCGACTTCACCACGTCGGTGAAGCTGTAGCCCTGGCCGAGCAGGCGCCCGGCCGTGTTGTTGCGCGAGAGAGACGAGCTCGACGTCGCGATGAGGTCGCCGAGCCCAGCGAGTCCGGCCATCGTCTCGGCCCGTCCGCCGTACGCGACCGCGAAGTCGGTCATCTCGGCGAGACCGCGCGTGATGATCGATGCCTTCGTGTTCTCGCCGTAGCCGACGCCGTCGACGATGCCGATCGCCACGGCGATGAGGTTCTTCAGCACGCCGCCGAACTCGGTGCCGATCACGTCGGTGTTGACGTAGGAGCGGAAGTAGCGGTTGGTCGCCGCGAGAGCCACCTCCTGCGCGGTGACGAGGCTCTCGGAGGCGATGACCGCCGCGGTCGGCTGCTCCTTGGCGATCTCGAGGGCGAGGTTGGGCCCGGAGGCGACGGCGATCCGGTCGGGAGAGACCGGCAGCATCTGCGCGATCACCTCGCTCATCCGCTGGCCGGTGCCCTTCTCGACGCCCTTCATCAGGCTCACCAGCACCGTGCGCTCGGTGAGGAACGGCGTGATCGCCTCGAGGTTGCTCCGCAGCGACTGCGACGGGATGGAGAGGTAGACGTGGTCCGCGCCCTCCAGCGCCTCCTCGATGCGCGGCGTGGCCCGGATGTTGCGCGGGAGGTTGATGCCGGGGAGGTAGTCGCTGTTGCGCTTGGCCTCGGTGATCTCGCGGGCCAGCTCGGCGCGGCGCGCCCACATCACGACGTCGGAGCCGCCGTCGGCGAGGATCTTCGCGAAGGTGGTGCCCCAGCTGCCGGCGCCGAGGACGGCGACGCGGCGGGGCACGGGGATGGGCGCCTTCCTACTGCTCGGACTCAAAGCGACCCGTGCCCTTCTGGTTGTGCTCGGAGGGGTTCCAGCGCTTCTCGGGCGCCGCCTCGCCGCGCAGCTCCTCGAGCAGGGCGGTGATCGCCGCCATCACGACCGCGGAGGCCTCGTTGAGTGTGGCGGAGTCGAGGCTGCGTCCGCGGAAGGCGGACAGGTCGACGGGGTCGCCGACGATCACGTCGACGCGCTTGCGGCGGAAGAGGGTGATCCGCTTGGAGTAGCGGCCCATCAGCTGCTGCGCACCCCAGTGCGCGACCGGGACGACAGGCAGGCCGTACTGCAGCGCCATCCGCACCGCTCCCGTCTTGCCGCGCATCGGCCAGAGCTCGGGGTCGCGGGTGAGGGTGCCCTCGGGGTAGATGATGACCGAGCGGCCCTCGTCCACGAGAGCCTTGGCGGTCTTCAGCGGCTCGCTGCCGCGGACCGAGCCCGAGCGCTCGACGGGGATCTGCCCGGAGCCGCGCAGGATCGAGCCGAGCACGGGCACCGAGAACAGCGAGGCCTTGGCGAGGAAGCGCGGTGCGCGGCCGGCGCGCCACAGGGTCCAGCCCGTGATGATCGGGTCGATCTCGCTGTAGTGGTTCGGCGCGAACACGAAGGCTCCGGTGCTCGGGATCTTGTCGCCGTTCCGGATCCGCAGGTCGACCGAGGCGGTCATCACGGGGATCACCGCCGCCGCGAGGAACCAGAAGATGGACGGACGGCTTCGCTCAGACACCCGCCCATCCTCGCATCCCGCATCGGAGGGGCCGCGTCCCCACGCCCGGGAGCAGCGGGGCCCCGCGGTGGGAGGAGCGGCCCGGCCGCCGGGTACGGTACCGGCACGCCCCGTCCGCGTCGCCGCCCGTCGCCGTGGGACGCCGTCGGCCGAGCGCTCGGCCGCCTCGCCGACTCGCCGATCGCGCAGTCCGGCCTGGTGCTCCTGCTCGTGTGGGGAGTCGTGCTGCTCGCCACGCAGGCCGGACGCGACGCGGCCGCGCTCGGCGACGGCCTCCTGCTGACGCTCGCGGTCCTCGTCGGCGGCTCGGCGGCCGTCGCCCTCGTGATCGGCGGGGTCGACGCCCTCTGGCGCGTGGCGGTGGCACCGCTCGCCCACGTCGAGGCGGAGGCGACCGGCGGCGTCGCGGTCCTCGGACGCGGCCGGCTCGGAGCGGGCCTCCGTCGTGTCGAGCCGCGGTTCCCGCTGCCGACGCTGCGGCCCTACGCGGTGGTCGTGCCGCGCCGCCGGGGACTGACCGTCTCCTTCGGCGACTGGGGCGTCGTCGTGCCCTGGGCGCGGATCGCGCGGCTGGAGCGGCGGTGGGTGCTGGTGGGCCTGCGTCCGCGCGAGGCCCTCGAGGTCGTCCTGGCCGGCACGCGGCGCGGACGCCTCACGCTGGTCCTGGTCGAGTCGCCCGGACCGCTGAGCCTCCGGCCCGCGCCGGAGACGACGCTCGCGCTCCTCGAGAAGCGGATCCGGGGACGCCTGGAGGAGGACGCGGAACCGCCCGCGTGGGGCGCGCCCGGGCGCGACAGGACCCCGGGCCGCTGAGGACGGTCGTCCTCAGCGGCCCGGGGTCCCGGTGGGCGGCTACGCGTCGAGCGAGAAGACGGCGCCCAGCAGCTCGAGCTTGGTGAGGAAGTTCTCGTAGCCGCGGCTGATGATGCCGACGTTCGAGACCGTCGAGGTGCCCTCGGCCGAGAGCGCCGCGATCAGGTGCGAGAAGCCGCCGCGCAGATCCGGCACGACGATGTCGGCGCCGTGCAGCTTCGAGGGTCCCGAGATCACGGCCGAGTGCATGAAGTTGCGCTGCCCGAAGCGGCAGGCCTGCCCGCCGAGGCACTCGCGGTGGATCTGGATGGTCGCGCCCATCTCGACGAGCGCGTCGACGAAGCCGAAGCGCTGCTCGTAAACGGTCTCGTGCACGATCGAGACGCCCTTGGCCTTCGTGAGCGCCACGACCAGCGGCTGCTGCCAGTCGGTCATGAAGCCGGGGTGCACGTCGGTCTCGATGATGACCGGCTTGAGCTCGCCGCCCGGGTGGTAGAAGCGGATGCCGTCCTCGGCGATCTCGAACGCGCCGCCGACCTTGCGGAAGACGTTGAGGAAGGTGGTCATCTCCTGCTGGCGGGCGCCGCCGACGAAGATGTCGCCGTCGGTCGCGAGGGCCGCGGCCGCCCAGGAGGCCGCCTCGTTGCGGTCGAAGAGCGCGCGGTGGGAGTAGCCGGTGAGCCGGTCCACGCCCTCGATGCGGATCACGCGGTCGGTGTCGACCGAGATGATGGCGCCCATCTTCTGCAGGATGTTGATCAGGTCCATGATCTCGGGCTCGATCGCCGCGCCCGAGAGCTCGGTGATGCCGGAGGCGCGCACCGCGGTCAGGAGGACCTGCTCGGTCGCTCCGACGCTCGGGTAGGGCAGCGACACCTTGGCGCCGTGCAGGCCCTCGGGTGCCGACATCCGGATGCCCGAGGGCAGCTTCTCGACGACGGCGCCGAAGTTGCGCAGCACCTCGAGGTGGTAGTCGATCGGGCGGTCGCCGATGCGGCAGCCGCCGA
Source organism: Rathayibacter sp. AY1C2 (assembly GCF_002931195.1). Classification (NCBI taxonomy): domain Bacteria; kingdom Bacillati; phylum Actinomycetota; class Actinomycetes; order Micrococcales; family Microbacteriaceae; genus Rathayibacter; species Rathayibacter sp. AY1C2. Next base: position 42,025 of record NZ_PSWG01000011.1, read on the forward strand.
GGTCGGGGATGAACGCCTCGCCCAGGCGGTGCAGCAGCGGGCCGCAGAAGAGGATCGGGATGCGGCTGGAGCCGGCGTGCGCGTCGATGTCGGCGAAGTGCGCGGACTCGACGTTGGAGGGGTCGAGGATCAGCTCGCCCACCTCGGCGCCCTGCTTCACCTTGACGCCGTGGACTTCGAGCAGGCCCTTCACGACGCGGACGTCGCTGATGTCGGGCACGTCGCGGAGGGTGGAGGCGGTCTCGCCGAGCAGCGCCGCGACCATCGCCTTGGTGACCAGGTTCTTGGCCCCCTTGAGCTCGATCCGGCCCACCAGCGGTCGCCCGCCGTTGATGGTGATCCGCTCGGTCGTCATTCCCACCCGTGCTCCCGACGCCTTGGCGTCCTGCAGGGCCTTGGCGTCCTGAAGAAGTGTGTTCACGCTATTTCACCGGCAATGTCTTGGGCCGCCAGCTCTCGCGGCGGGTCTCGAATTCGGAAATGAGCGCTTCGTCGCGCAGGGTCAGGCCGATGTCGTCCAGGCCCTCGATCAGGCGCCATCGAGTGTAGTCGTCGATCTCGAAGTCGAAGGTCTCGCCACCGGCGGTGACCGTACGCGCAACCAGATCCACCGTCGGTTCTATTCCCGGGGTGCCCTCGATGATCTCCCACAGCCGCTCGACGTCGGGCTCCGAGACGACGGCCGCGAGCAGTCCCTGCTTGCCGGCGTTGCCCCGGAAGATGTCGCCGAAGCGGGGGGAGATGACGACCCGGAAGCCGAAGTCGCGCAGCGCCCAGACGGCGTGCTCGCGGCTGGAGCCGATGGCGAAGTCGGGGCCGGCGACGAGGATGCCGGCGCCGCGGTAGCGCTCCTGGTTGAGGACGAAGTCCGCGTCCTGCCGCCAGCCGTGGAAGAGCGCGTCCTCGAAGCCGGTCTTCGTGATGCGGCGGAGGTAGATGCCGGGGAGGATCTGGTCGGTGTCGACGTTGGCGCGCTTCAGGGGCGCGGCGATCGCGGTGACGGTCTCGAACTTCTGCACGGTCAGACTCCTGCTCTCTCGCGGACCGGCTCCAGATCGGAGGGACTGGAGAGGGTGCCGCGCACGGCCGTGGCCGCGGCGACGAGGGGCGAGACGAGGTGGGTCTTCGCCCCCTTGCCCTGACGACCCTCGAAGTTGCGGTTGGACGTGGAGGCCACGCGCTCCCCCAGGACGAGCTGGTCGGTGTTCATCCCGAGGCACATCGAGCAGCCGGCGAAGCGCCACTCCGCGCCGAACGCGGTGACGATCCGGTCGATCCCCTCGGCCTCGGCCTCGAGCCGCACCCGGGCGGAGCCGGGGACGACCATCACGCGGACGCCGGGGGCCTTGGTGCGCCCCTCGACGACGGCAGCGAAGGCCCGCAGGTCCTCGATCCGCGAGTTGGTGCAGGAGCCCATGAAGACCACGTCGACCGGGATCTCCTTCATCGGCGTGCCGGGCTCCAGCGCCATGTACTCCAGCGCTCGCAGAGCGCTGGCGCGCTCGTTCGGATCGTCGAGGACGTCAGGGTCCGGTACCGCCTGCGAGAGCGAGACGCCCTGGCCGGGGTTCGTGCCCCAGGTGACGAACGGCTCGAGCGCGTCGGCGTCGATCACGACCTCGGCGTCGAACACGGCGCCCTCGTCGCTCGGCAGCGTCCGCCAGTAGGCGACCGCGGCGTCCCAGTCCTCGCCCGCCGGAGCGTGCGGGCGGCCGTGCAGGTAGGCGAAGGTCGTCTCGTCCGGCGCGACCATGCCGGCCCGCGCACCCGCCTCGATCGACATGTTGCAGATCGTCATCCGGCCCTCCATCGAGAGCGCGCGGATCGCGGAGCCGCGGTACTCGAGGATGTAGCCCTGGCCGCCGCCGGTGCCGATGCGGGCGATGACCGCGAGGATGATGTCCTTGGCCGTCACCCCCTCCTTCAGCGTGCCCTCGACCGTGATCGCCATCGTCTTGAAGGGTTGCAGCGGCAGCGTCTGCGTCGCCATCACGTGCTCGACCTCGCTCGTGCCGATGCCGAAGGCGATCGCGCCGAACGCGCCGTGCGTGGAGGTGTGCGAGTCGCCGCAGACCACCGTGACGCCGGGCATCGTCAGGCCCAACTGGGGGCCGACGACATGCACGATGCCCTGCTCGACGTCGCCCAGGGAGTGCAGGCGGACGCCGAACTCGCCGGCGTTGCGGCGCAGCGCGTCGATCTGGGTGCGGCTGATCGGATCCTCGATGGGGCGTCCGATCTCGAGGGTCGGCGTGTTGTGGTCCTCGGTGGCGATGGTGAGGTCCGGCCGGCGCAGCGGGCGCCCCGCGGCACGCAGGCCGTCGAACGGCTGCGGGCTGGTCACCTCGTGCAGCAGGTGCAGGTCGATGTAGAGCAGGTCGGGAGCGCCGTTCTCGCCCGCGACGACCACGTGGTCGTCCCAGACCTTCTCGGCGAGGGTGCGCGGCTTCTCGGCTCTCCTGCCGGTCCCTGCTCCACTCGACGCGGGCGCGGCTGTGCCGGGTGTGGTCTCGATCATGACGGTTCCTTCTCCTCCTGGAGTCGCTGCTCGGCCGGGCGAGGCACCGCGACGAGGGAGGCCGTCAGTTCGAGGTCTCGTCGCGGCACGGAAGGAGGTGCGGGCCACTCAGCATGGACCGAGAATAGCACCGCGCTCCCCCGCCTCCCGGGCGGGCGCGGCACGGAGTCGCCCGGCTCAGGCGCGGGCGTCGAGCACGGCGTCGACGACGACGACGGTGACGTTGTCCCGTCCGCCGGCCTCGACCGCCGCACGCACGAGCGCCTGAGCGAGGTCGGCAGGGTCGCCGGAGTCGCGGCGGGCGAACAGGGCGGCGATCCGCTGGTCGGAGAGCTCCTTCGTCAGCCCGTCGGAGCAGAGCAGGTAGCTGGCGCGCGGCACGACCGGCAGCGTCCAGACGTCCGTCTCGACCTCCTCGTCGGCGCCGAGGGCGCGGGTGACGATGTTGCGGTCGGGATGCGACTCCGCCGACTCGGGGGTGAGCAGGCCGGCCGAGACGAGCTCCTGCACGGCGGAGTGGTCCACCGTCAGCTGCTGGAGTTCGGCACCGTCCCAGCGGTAGACGCGGGAGTCCCCGACGTTGAACAGCGCCCAGCGGGCCGGGCCCGCGGGCTCGGGGAGCACGAGCATCAGCCCGGTCAGCGTCGTGCCGCAGAGCGCACCGCCCACGTCGAGCGCGCGCACGGCCGTGTTGGCGCCCTCCACCAGGTCGAACACCGCGTCCACCGGACCCAGGCTCGTCGGCCGGTTCTCGCGCAGCGCCTCGACGGCGGCTGCGCTCGCGAGGTCCCCTCGTGCGTGCCCGCCCATCCCGTCCGCGACTGCCAGGAGCAGCTCGTCGGCGAGGAGGGCGTCCTCGTTGACGCGGCGGACGGCGCCGACGTCGGTGCTGCTGCTGACGGCGAGCCGCAGCGCCCCCTGGGGCAGGTCGACCGTGGTCGTCGTCATCGCGGGATCACTTCTCCTCGGCGGAGGACCGGGCGTCGTCCGCGACGACCTCGGGGTGCCCGTCGTGCAGCTGGATGTGGCGGTGCTCGCGGCGCATCTTCGCCAGGCTCGCCAGCGTCGCCACGGTCATGCTCAGCACGATGACCACGAGCGAGGTGATCGTGTCGATGTCCCACACCGGCACCGGCTCGCCCCCGTTGAGGAAGGGCAGGTCGTTCTCGTGCAGGGCGTGCAGGACGAGCTTCACGCCGATGAAGGCGAGGATGAACGCGATCCCGTACTTGAGGTACTCGAGCTTGTCGATCAGCCCGCCGAGCAGGAAGTAGAGCTGGCGGAGCCCCATCAGCGCGAAGACGTTCGCGGTGAACACGATGAAGGGGCTCTCGGTGATGCCGAAGATCGCCGGGATCGAGTCGAGCGCGAAGAGCAGGTCGGTCGAGCCGATCGCGAGGAACACGATCAGCATCGGCGTGAAGTGGCGCGTGCCGTCGATCGTGGTGCGGATCCTGGAGCCGTCGAACGAGTCCGAGATCTTGACGCGGCGGCGCAGGAGCCGGATGAGCAGGTTGTCGGTGCCCTCGTCCTCGTCCTCCGCGCCGAACGCCTGGTTCCAGGCCGTGTAGACCAGGAACGCGCCGAAGAGGTAGAAGATCCAGCTGAAGCTCTCGATGAGCTGCGCGCCGAGCAGGATGAAGACGCCGCGGAAGACCAGCGCGATGATGATGCCCACCATCAGCACCTCCTGCTGGAGCTTCGCCGGCACCGCGAAGCGGCCCATGATGATGACGAAGACGAACAGGTTGTCGACCGAGAGGCTGTACTCGGTCAGCCAGCCTGCGACGAACTGGCCGGCCAGCTCGCCGCCGCCGAGGATCAGCATCAGCAGCGCGAACACGAGCGCCAGCGACACGTAGAAGCCGACCCACAGCCCCGACTCCTTCAGGCTCGGCACGTGCGGGCGCTTGTAGACCAGCAGCAGGTCGGCGGCGAGGATCAGGCTCAGGACGACGAACGAGCCGATCACGAACCAGACGGGCAGATCGAGCATGGGGGCCTTCCGAGTGGATGAGGGGCCGAAAGTCTCTCCCCGGGGAGCGGACGGCCGTGCCGGTCCGCGTCACCCGTCCCGCCCCGGCGCCGCGCAGGGGCGGTGCGTACTGACGGGAGCGGAAAGGCGGGATACTCCCCTTCGCGGATGCGATCCTAGCGCCGATCCGGCGGAATGCGGCCCCGGGGAGGCGGAGCGGGAACGAGGCGATCGGCGCGATGCGTCGAGCGGGTGCCGCGTGGCGAGCACCCGGGTGTTAAACGAGAAGAACCCCCGGTCAGACCGGGGGTTCTTCTCGTGTTGCCGTGGTGACCCCAGCGGGATTTGAACCCGCGTTACCGCCGTGAGAGGGCGACGTCCTAGGCCGCTAAACGATGGGGCCGCGTTTTTGCAACTCGAAGAGTGTTGCACACGGATCCGCATCGACGCAAATCGAGCGCCCGGCCCATCCGGTCTCCGCTCGGCCCCGGCCTTGCCCGCCGCCCGCCGAGGCGGTTGGCTCGGGGCATGAGACTGACGAAACTCGAGCACGCCGCCGTCCTGATCGAGGAGGACGGCGCCCGGCTGGTGATCGATCCGGGGTCCTTCACCCGGCCCGTCGAGGGGACGACCGACACCGTCGCCGTGGTGCTCACCCACGAGCACGCCGACCACTGGACCCCGGAGCAGCTGCAGCGCCTGCGCGACGCGGCCCCGTCGCTGCGGATCCTCGGCCCGGCCGGGGTCGCCGCCGCCGCCGAGGGCTTCGACGTCGAGACGGTCGCCGACGGCGATGTCGTGACGGTGGGCCCGTTCGAGCTGCGCTTCTTCGGCTCCCGTCACGCGGTGATCCACCGCAGCATCCCCGTGATCGACAACGTGGGCGTCCTGGTGAACGGCCGGGTCTACTACGCCGGCGACTCGTTCACAGTGCCGGAGGGCGTCGATGTCGAGATCCTCGCTGCTCCCTCGGGAGCACCGTGGATGAAGATCGCCGAGGCGATGGACTACGTGCTCGAGCTCGCCCCGCGGCACGCCTTCGCGACCCACGAGCAGGTGCTCTCGGAGGCGGGGCGCTCGCTCGGCCACGACCGGCTCGGCTGGGCGGTGCGCGAGGGCGGCGGCGAGTACCACGCCCTCGAGCCGGGCGACGTGCTGGAGCTCTGACGGCGGGACTCGCCCGCGATCACTCGTACCATCCGGGCGCCCGCTCCTCGTGCCGTGGCTCACCGGACCGGCGGAGCCGCCGTCGCCCGAGCGCGAGAAGCAGCAGGGAGAGGCCCAGAGCGAGGATGCTCGGCGGGACGGCGACGAGGAGCGCCGGGCCCGGAGCGACCGCCTGCAGGACACTGCTCGCGCTCGGCTGCCCGTCGGCCACGCCGACCACGAGCGCTATCGACGGCGACACGACGATTAGGGCTGCCAGCCACGCTGGAACCAGGACGAGGGCCGGAGCGAGCGACGGTGTCGACGTCGATCGCCGAAGTGCCAGCGCCGCACACGGGAGGACGAAGACGAGCGCTCCAGGAAGGAGCCCGACCGCCGCGAGGAAGAGGAGGAGGGAGGCGAAGCCGGGTTCCACGAGCGCTCCGAGTCCCGCCAGCGCCGCCGTCACGCCGACCGGGAGGAGGGAGACGGCTGCGGCCCACCCGAGAACGCGCAGCGCGCGTGGCTCCGCGCCATCGGAGACGTCGATCACGAGGTCCTCGAGGGGGCCGGCGAGCGTCGGCCGCCGGTGAAGCGAGGGGTCGACGACCCCTCACGGCCTGCTGGAGTCCTGGCGGTGCAACGACGACGGCCGGGCCGGGGGCGCGCCCCGGCCCGGCCGTCGATCCGATCCCTCACCGGATCAGTAGTACTCGCCCTGGCGGTAGTCCCAGGAGTTGAACTGCTCGGCGAGGTTCAGCATGATGCGCTCGTAGTCGAGGCCGCGGCGGATCAGCACGGGGCCCGGGGTGATCGAGCGCTCGCCGCCCTGCACGGGGATGAGGGCGCCCGAGGCGTCCACCATCGAGACCATGACGCCCTGCTCGTGGCGGGAGTCCTCGTCCTTGTCCGGCTGGATCGAGGAGACGTAGGAGTCGGCCGAGACGATGACGTCGGCCTCGTTCTCGATCCGCTCGCCGATGTTCGCGACGCGGCCGCGGTTGCCCACGCCCGAGGGGTTGGCCGAGCTGGCGAAGGTGAGGGTGCGGTCGCGCTCCCACATGGTGGCGACCAGCTGCTCGGCCGGGCGGCCGAAGCGGATGACGAAGCAGCTGGTGCCCCGTCCGTCGCGGACCAGCTCGCGGGCGTCCTCGTCGATCAGGTCGACGGCCTCGGCCTTCCACGGGAGGATGCAGCCGAGCAGGACGTCCTGGTCCCAGTGCTTCTGGTAGAAGGCGAGGACCTCCTCGTTGAGCTCGGCGAGCTCGGTGAGCTGCTCGATGCTGGAGCAGAGCACGACGCCCGGCTTGTTGCGGTTGCGCTGCTTGGCCGAGAACTTGCGCTCGAGGCCCGCTCCGTCGGTCGTCATCAGGATGTAGCCGACCTTGGTCGCGCAGACGACCAGTCCACCGGGGGCGTAGAGCGCGTCCACCGCTTCCGCAGGAGCCTGCTCACGCCATTCGATCACCGTCGTGCTGGTCATTCTTTCCCTTTCGTGGTGTCCAGAGACGCCATGGGCGGGGCCCCGGCCGAGCGGAAGCCTAGCGGATCGCCTCCCGTCGTCCGCGGCGGTGATGCCGCGAACGGACGCGCACCGGGCTCCGGATCGACTCCGGTGCCCGGTGCGCGCCCGTCCGCGCCGCGCGCGCCGACGGGACGGCTCAGGCGAGGGCCGTGAGCGAGCCTCGCGCGAGCGTGTTGACGGTCAGATGGAAGCCGACCAGCGAGGCCGGAGTCGACTCGTCGACCGGCAGCGTCGGCACTCCGAGCGCGTGCACCGTGAAGAGGTAGCGGTGCGGGCGGTCACCGGGCGGCGGGGCCGCACCGGCGTAGGCGAGCGACCCGAGGTCGTTGAGCGCCGGGCGCCCCACTTCCGTCGAGCCGGCGGCCAGCTCGGTGACCTCCTTCGGGATGTCGACCAGGACCCAGTGGTGGATGCCGCCGAGGGTCGGCGCATCGGGGTCGAACACGGTCACGGCGTACGACTGCGTGCCCTCGGGGCCGGCGCTCCAGCGCAGGGACGGGCTGGTGTCGCCGCTCCCCTGGGCCTCGGCGAGCCGCTCGCCGTCGGTCACGTCGTCGCTGGACACCTCCAGGGGCGCCGTCGCGGGCAGGAAGTCGAGCGGGTGCGGGGGCGTGCTCCTGGTCAGATCGGTCATGTCGTTCTCCTTCTCTCTCAGTCGGTGACTCGGCCGCGGACGCCGTCGAGCCAGTAGTCGGAGTGGCGGTCCGCGGTCGCCGCGTCGCGGAACGAGTACGTCTTCAGCAGCCAGCGGAAGCGGGTCTTGTCGCGGTCCTGGACGTCGACGAGCTGACGGCTGTGCAGGCCGTCCTGGTTCGCGATGATCAGCAGGTCCGCGTCGCGGATCCGGTGGTACTGCTCGCTGACCTTCGAGAGCGCATCGCGGAACTGCCAGAGCGCCCACAGGTGCGGCAGGTCGTCCGGGTCGGCCGGCACCGTCCGGGTGTCGTAGTAGCGGAAGCTGTGCTCGTTCTCGAGCAGAGCGTGCTGGTCCGACACGATCTGGTTCTTGTTCTGGGCGCGCGAGAGCTCGTCGAACGGGGTGATGTAGACCGCCTCGCGCAGGAGCGCCTGGTTCTCGGGTGAGATGAAGCGCAGGATCTCGCGGCCGTCGACGTACTTCGTGTAGACGAGGTCGGTCTCGGGCGTGCGCAGTCCCAGGAGCGAGATGAAGTCGGCGCGCACCGGGTGCGCGGTCCGCTCGTTGTGCCAGTACAGCTCGCCGTCGGTCTTCTGCGTCTGGGTGTTCGAGAAGCGGTTGTCGGCGTAGACGTCCTGGAAGAAGTCGCCGTTGTTGCGGGTGGCGTACGCGAGCAGCGGCGAGCCGAGGTACTGCGACTGCAGCTCGAGCAGGCCCTCGCCGACGAACGTCAGCTTCTTGCGGTACTTGTCCTCGAGCGCGTCGTCCTGGTCGAGCCAGGGGATCTCGTCGTCGACCGGGTTGTTCGAGATCAGGTGCGCGTAGGTGATCTTCTCGTCGCGCTCGCGCCGGATGCGGGCGAGCGCGTCGACGAAGCCCTGCGGGACGTCGCCGCTGTCGATCAGCGCGGCGATCGCGTCGCGGAAGCGGTCGTAGTCCTTGTAGGGGTCGATGGCGACCGCCAGCAGCGACTGCTGGAGGGTCGATCTGTCGGAATCGGAGAACGTGTAGATGGGCTGCATTGCTTCACTCCTTGCACGTGGATGAGGGACGCCGCCGGCGGGCTCGTCCCGGACTTCCTCTGTCACTCCGCTTCCGTGGTGACGGCCCTCCTCTCCTGTCGTCGCATCGAGACGGCCCCGATCGTCTGCGCGAGGACCGCGAGGACGACGAGGACGATGAGGGTCGGCGCGGTCCCTCCCGTGAGGGGGACGAGTATCCCGGCGCCGACGAGCAGGACGGCCTGGAGGATCCCCTGGTTGCGCTCCAGTCCGCGCATCACCGCGACCCGGGCGCCGTCCTCGAGCCCGTTCATCGCCGGCGCCAGGGCGATCATCGTCGCGGGCCGCACGAAGCCGCCCGCGATCCCGAGCAGGGCCAGGCCGGCGATCGCGGCGCCGAGCACCCCGAGGGTGGTCAGGGCGAGGCCCAGCACCTGGGTGAGCGCCGTCAGCCGGAAGACCAGGGGCGTGCCGGCGATGAGCGGCGAGAGCCGGGCGGCGGCCAGGCCGGCGAGCGTGTAGAGGCCGAGCACCAGGCCGAACGCGGGCAGCGTCAGACGCAGCTCCTGGAACAGCAGCAGCGGGATCACGAAGGTGTAAGCGGCGAGCAGGACGGCGCGGTTCACGGAGTAGTAGAGAGACCAGAAGCGCACCGCGGCGGGCAGGACGGCCGGCCGCACGGCGCGCGCCGCCACTCCCGAGGCGGCGCTCGCGCCGAGCGGCAGGCGGGCAAGGAGCACCACGGCCAGCGCGGCGCACGACACGAGCGCGCTGAGGAGGAACGGCAGCCGGTCCCAGAGCGCGAGCGAGGCGGCCCCGAGCACTCCCGCGCCGAAGGAGGCGAGGAACATTCCGCTCTGCACCCGCGTCTCCTGGCGGCGAGCATCGGCTCCGGCGCGCAGCGAGGAGGCCAGCGCGGCGTCCCGCCCGGCCGTCAGCGAGAAGCCGCAGCCGGCGAGCAGCTGGCTGATCACGACGGCGACCGGATCCGCGTCCAGCACGATCACGACGAGGCCCAGTGCCTTCACGCCCTCGCCGACGACGAGCGCGCCCGCCGAGGACAGGCGGCGTGTGAGCGGCGAGAGCGGGCCGTCGGCGAGCGCCGCCACCACTCCGTAGAGCGCCAGCAGCAGCGCCACGGCCAGGATCGGGTAGCCCCGCGCCAGCAGGAACACCGCGACCACGGGCAGGTGGAAGTAGGCGCGCGAGACGATCCGGTAGACCGTGATCAGCCCGGCGGCGCTGCGGCCGCGCGGGGCGTCCCCGCGCCCGAGGTCAGACAAGGGAGGGCACGACGACGCGCAGTGCGTCGGCGCCCACGTCGCCCTGACGGACGATCGACGCGCCGCCCACGAGGGAGACGATCGTGCTGCTCATCGTGGAGTCGGGGGCGGTGGTGCTGCGGATCAGGTAGTCGCTGTCGCCGCCGAGGTGCTCCGCGGCGAGGTCGAAGTCGACGAGTCCGGTCGACACCGTGCCGCTGATGTTGGCGGAGGTGGCCGCGAGCGGCAGGCCCGCGAATATCGAGAGCAGGTTGATCGGGGCGCTGAGGTTGTGCACGACCGACACCGTGTCCTGGCCCGAGGTGACCCAGTCCGGGACGACGGGCTTGCGGCGCAGGATGACGTTCAGCGGCCCCGGCCAGAACGCTGCGACGAGCGCGTCCATGTCGGCCGTCTCCGGGGCGAAGGCCCAGGTCGCCCAGTCGCGGGGCGCGGAGACGAAGAGGGTGAGCGGCTTCGCGCCGTCCCGCTTCTTCATGTCGTAGAGGCGGAAGCAGGCGCTGCGCGAGAAGGGGCTGGCGAACACGCCGTAGTTCGTGTCGGTCTGCGCGATGACGGTCGCGCCCTCGCGGAGCTCCTGCCCGACGCGCCGGAGCTCGTCGAGATCGGTCGCGTCGATGATCTGTGCCGTCATGGGTAGTGCTCCTGCTGCGCTCGGGCGCGTCCGGGCGGGGCCGGATCGCGTCGCTGTCGTGTGGCCCGCTGACGGCGGCGCCCCACGGAGGGCGCCTGGCGGGTCGGACGGCGGAGGCCGTCCGGATGCGGGTGACCACGGAGGAGAGATGCGGCTGCGTCCTCCCCCCGAGGACGTCTGCCCGGTGAAAGTAGCAGGGTGCGCATCCGGCCCGCGTGTTCGCGACGCTGCATGACGAAGGAAGTCGTCGACGTCGGGGAGCAGGGTCGGGGATCGGTATGTTCCGCTGACGCGCCGCGTCTCCGCGGCGTTCTCCCGGCTCCGCGGATCCGCGCGATCGTCCGTCTGGCGGCGCACCACGGCCGGGGCTGGACGGCTCGCGGCGACCCGGTCTCCGGGCCCTCCCGCTCCTCGACAGAAGGACCGCCCATGACCGACTACTGGCCCGTGCTCCTCATCCTGCTCACGATCGTGGCCGTCGTGGTCCTGATCGTCGTGCTGAAGGTCGAGCCGGTGATCGCCCTCCTCGTCTCGGCCCTCGGGCTCGGCCTCGTCTCGGGGCAGGGCGGCGAGGGGACGGTGACCGCGATGACGTCCGGATTCGGCGCGGTCCTCGGCGACATCGGCCTGCTGATCGCGCTCGGCTTGCTGCTCGGATCGCTCCTGGAGGCGCTGGGCGTGGCCCCGCTGCTCGCCCGCTGGCTCGTGAAGCGCTTCGGTCGGCGCGCGCTCCCGGTCGCCTACGCGCTGACCCTGGGCGTCGCCTTCCCCTCGATCTACTCCGACGTGCTGGTCGTGATGAGCGCACCGCTGACTCGTCTGGCCTCGCGGGGGCTCGGTGCCGGTGGCTACGGGCTGCTGGCCGGCTCCTCCATCGTCGGGATGATCGTGGGCGTGGTCTTCGTCGTCCCCGGAGCCGCCGCGCTGGCCACGGCAGGCATCGCGGGCGCTCCCCTGCCGTCGATGGTCGCCATCGGCGCCCCGCTGGGCATCGTCACCATCGTGCTGACCGTGCTGGTGTACAGCGCCCTGGTGAAGCGCGGCGGCTGGCGGGACGAGCGCGACCTCGAGGGCGGGGCGGTCCCGGGGCCCGCTCTCGAGCCCGAGGCGGGCGCGGCCACGGGAGGCACGGCGCTCGCGACGCGGCGGGTGCCGCTCGCGCTGGCCGTCGCTCCGATCGCCCTCACCATCGTGCTGATCGCCGCGAACTCGCTCACCCAGCTGGCCGAGCTCGACGTCCCCCTCCTGCGGTTCCTCGGCGACGCGCACATCGCGCTGCTGGCCGGCTTGGTGCTGGCCTACGCGACGGCACTGCGGACGCTCCCGAAGGGCGCCGTGGCCACGGCACTGGGCGGAGCACTGACCCGCAGCGGCCCGATCGTCGTCCTGACCGGGGTCAGCGGCAGCCTCGCCGCCGTGGTCGGAGGAACCGGGGTCGGCGACGCGCTCGCCGGCGCCTTCGACGGGCGGGCCCTCTCGCCGATCCTGCTCACCTGGGTCGTCGCGGCCGTGCTGCACGCGGCGATCGGCTCGGTCTCGACGGCCGCGATCACCGCGGTCGGCATCGTCGCCCCGCTGATCCCCGTGCTCGACGTGAACCCGGCGCTGATCGCCCTGGCCGCCGGCTCCGGCGCGCTCTTCCTCGGGATGGTCAACGCCAACGCGTTCTGGCTCTTCAAGTCCGTGCTCGGCCTCACCGTGCGGGGCACGTTCACCGCCTACTCGCTGACGCTCTCGATCGCCTCGGTGATCTCGCTGCTGGCGCTGCTGGTGGCGGGAACGTTCGTCTGAGCGTCGGCCGGCCCCCACGAGGCCACGCTCGCGAGGTCGGCGCCGAACTCGACCCGGAGGCGCACGGGCGCGCCCCCGCGCAGCACGCCCGGCAGCCAGAGGCGGGCGTCATCCCACATCCGCTCGAACGGCACCTCCTCGACCGGGACGAAGGCGGCGGCGAGCTCGCTCGACTCGGTGACCTCGCCGGTGACGCGGCGGCAGAGGAAGACGTGCGAGCGCTGGCTCCAGGCCGGCCGGTGCGGGAAGGAGTAGTCGAGCACGCCGCGCGGCTCCAGATCGGCCGCTCGGGCGACGAGCCCGGCCTCCTCCTGCAGTTCGCGGACGGCGGCGGCGACGGGCGACTCGCCGGGCTCGAGCTTGCCGCCGGGAGCGACCACGCGCCCCTCGCCGAGGCCGCGGCGCTTCCGGCCGAGCAGCACCTCCGCGCCCCGCGGGCCCTCGCGGAGGACGTAGACGACGCACACCTCGGGCAGTCCCACCGCGCACCTCCGCTCGCCGGGGCCGGGGGCCCGGCACCGCCGTCGTAGGCTAGCCCGGTGACGACGACCGCGCTCGAGCGCTTCCAGGCCCTGCTGCGCGTCGACACCGTGTCCCACTCGGACGAGTCGGCGACCGACTGGAGCCGCTTCCACGCCTTCCGGGAGCTCGTCGCCGAGCTCTACCCGGCGCTGCACGCGGCGCTGGAGTCCGAGACCGTCGCCGGCCACTCCCTCCTCTGGCGCTGGCGCGGTGAGGAGCCGGGCGAGCCGGCCGTGCTGATGGCCCACTACGACGTGGTCAGCGTGACGGCGGCGGAGTGGTCGCACGACCCGTTCGCGGCCGAGACGGTCGTCGCCGCGGACGGCCGCACCTCCGTCGTGGCGCGCGGCGCCCTCGACGACAAGGGCTCCCTCGTCGCCCTCCTCGAGGCGGTCGAGGCGGCCGTCCTGCGGGGCGAGCGGCCCCGGCACGACGTGTACCTCCTCTCCACGCACAACGAGGAGACGGCGGGCGACGGCGCCCCCTCGGTCGTCGCCCTGCTCGGCGCGCGCGGGGTCCGCCCGCGCCTCGTGCTCGACGAGGGCGGGAACGTGCGGCGCGGCATCCTGCCCGGCGTCACCACCCCGATCGCCGTGATCGGCGTCACCGAGCGCGGGATCATGAACCTCGAGCTGACCTGCCGCGACGTCGGCGGCCACGCCTCCGCTCCGCCGCCCCCGCCCGGGCTGCTCGCCACCCAGCGGCTCGCGAGGGCGATCCACCGCCTGACCGAGAACCCGTTCCCCTCGACCCTCCCGGAGCCGATCGCCCAGCTGGTGCGCGCGGCGGCCGACCACGCGGACGCGGCCCACGCCGTCTCGTACGCACGACCGCACGAGCACCCGGACGCCGTCGTCGGCGCGCTCGCCGCCCACTCCAACCGCTCGGCGGCGATGCTGCGGACGACGGTCGCGATCACCGAGCTGCGGGGCAGCACCGGAGCGAACGTCCTCGCCTCCAGCGCCAGCGCCACCGCGAACGTGCGGATCAACCCGGGCGGCACCGTGGCGGGCGTGGTCGAGCGCATCCGCGCCGTCATCGACGACCCGGAGGTCGAGGTCGAGGTGAAGGTCGCCCACGAGCCCTCCCCCGTCTCCCCCACCGGCGAGCCCGGCGACGGCGGGCCGTACGACCTGCTCCGCGCGGTCGTGCAGGAGTCGTTCCCGGACGCGGTCGTCGCCCCCTACGTGCAGACCGGCGGCAGCGACGCGCGGCACTTCCACGCGATCAGCGACCACGTCTACCGCTTCATCCCGTTCGAGATCAGCCCGCGGCAGCAGCTCGGGATCCACGGGGTCGACGAGTCGGTCGAGGCCGACCAGTTCGAGCGCGCGATCGAGTTCTACGCGCGGCTGCTCGCCCGGCTCTGATCGCGGCAGTCCTTCGGGGTCGGGGAGGACCGCGCAGCGACCGGCAACCTGGGAGAACCGTTCGATGACGCGCCGACCGGTGTTGGCCCGGAGTTCACCCCGCGATGATGGACTGGTCTCAGCGGGGTCGCCTCCGCTGGAGCAGTGCGCAAGTGCCGACGCCGGGTCGCGTGATCCGGCTCCCGCCGATCGTGGAACCCGAGGATCATGTCCCTCCGCCAGGCCGAGTACCCCCGGCCCAACCACTTCATCCTTCACCTGAGCGACACCCACTTCATCGCCGGAGACGGCGGCCTGTACGGCTCCGACGTCGACAGCGAGGCCCAGCTGCGGCTCCTGTTCGACGAGCTGGAGGCGTCCGGCGGACGTCCGGAGGCCGTCGTCATCACGGGTGATCTCGCCGACAAGGGCGAGCCGGAGGCGTACGCGAAGCTGCGCGCCGTCGTCGAGCCCGCGGCCGCACGCCTCGGCGCCGAGGTGATCTGGGTGATGGGCAACCACGACGACCGCGGCGCGTTCCGCTCGGGGCTGCTCGACCAGCTCCCGACCACGCAGCCGATCGACCGCGTGCACGACGTCAACGGGCTCCGGATCATCGCGCTGGACTCCACCGTGCCCGGCGCCCACTACGGCGAGATCTCGGACGCGCAGCTCGACTGGCTGGCGGAGGAGCTCTCCAGCCCGGCCCCGCACGGCACGATCCTCGCGCTGCACCACCCGCCGGTGCCGAGCGTGCTCGACCTGTCGGTCCTCGTGGAGCTGCGCGACCAGCCCGCCCTCGCGGAGGTGCTCGAGGGCTCCGACGTCCGCAGCATCATCGCGGGCCACCTGCACTACTCGTCGACGGCGATGTTCGCCGGCATCCCGGTCTCGGTCGCGTCGGCCACCTGCTACACCCAGGACCTCAACGTGCCGGTGGGAGCGACCCGCGCCCGCAACGGCGCCCAGGCGTTCAACCTGATCCACGTCTACGACGGCACGGTGCTGCACTCGGTGGTGCCGATCGGCGCCTCGACCGAGGTGTCCTACGTCTCGGCGAACGAGACGCAGCGGATCCTCGCGGACCACGGCGTCGAGATCGCCGCGGCGACGGCGGCCCCCGTCGCCCGCGACGAGGCGCTGTACCCGCCGCTCGTGGAGCCGGTGGGCGTCAGCGCGTAGCGGCGCGGCGGGGCGTCGGGGTCGCCCCGACGCCTCCGGGCGCCGCGTCGACCGCGTCCTCGGACACGGCCGGCGGTGTCAGCGCCCGCCGGCGCGGTCCCGTGCGAACAGCCACCCGGCGAACGCCAGCGCCGCGGCCAGCGCGACGCCCACGCCAACGCCCGCTCCCACTCCGATGCCCGGGAACACGAGCGAGCTCGCCAGGCCGAGCAGCAGCCCGGCCACCGCTCCCCCGACGGCCCAGCCCACGGTCAGTCCTCGCGCTCCCACGGAGCCGGGATCGGGTAGTACTCCTCGAGGAACCCGATGACGGCCTTGGTGCGCGCCTCCGCCGAGATCTCGGGGAAGCTGCCGTCGTTGAGGCAGAAGAAGTCGACTCCGCGGTTCTTGAGGAGCTTGCGCATGTCCTTCAGCCCCTGGTGCATCGTCGTGTCGACGTACTTCACCGAGGCGTTCTCCTGCACGACCGCGCGCCCGGTCATCAGCGCGTAGTAGTGGTAGAGCGAGTTGGTGACGGAGACGTCGCTCGCGGAGCGGAAGCGGCTCGCGGCGGTCGCGGTGAACTCCGGCTCGAACTCGGCCTCGAGCTCGGCCATCACGGTCTTGCGGAGCGGCGTGGCGGCGTGCTCGAGGTGACGGGTCGTCATCGCGCCGAAGCGCTCGCGGAGCAGGCGCCGGTTGACGCGGGCCGCGTTCTCGAAGCCGCTGCGGGAGGCGTTGGAGTCGCCCATGCCGATGCGCGTCGTCGCCTCGATGAACTTCGTGATGCCCCCGGGCGAGAAGAAGATCGACGGGTCGACCGGGCGCCCGAAGAACATGTCGTCGTTGGAGTAGAGGAAGTGCTCCGCCAGCCCCGGGATGCGGTGCAGCTGGCTCTCGACCGCGTGGGAGTTGTGCGTCGGCAGCACCGAGAGGTCGCGGAAGTGGTCCTCGCTGCGCACGAGGGTGACGTCCGGGTGCTCGTCCAGCCAGCGCGGGCGCGGGGAGTCGGTGACGATGTAGATGTGCCGGATCCACGGCGCGTACATGTAGACGCTGCGCAGGGCGTACTTGAGCTCGTCGATCTGACGGAAGCGCGCCGGAGCGTCGTCGCCCTCCCCCACCACGTAGCTCGCCATGCGGGCCGCACGGGCGCGCTGGAACTCCAGGTCGGTGCCGTCGACCCACGAGAAGACGATGTCCACCTCGAAGCGGATGTCGCTGACGAGCGGCTCGAACATGCCCTCGAACGTCGGCCAGGTGCGGCCGTAGGCCTCGACGTGGGCGTCGATGGCTTCGGCGACGGGGAGGCTGTTGCGCATGAGCGCGTTCTCGGCGGGAGTGATGATCTCCTCCTCGCCCACCTTCCACAGCTCGAGGCGGACGCCGCTGCGGGCGCCGTAGCGCAGCGATCCCGTCGAGGAGACGCGCGGGCGGAAGAGCTTGAAGACGGAGGCGCGCGGGTACGGCGCGAGCACGCCCTCGGCCAGGAGCTGCGGCGGGGTGCCCCGCTTGTCGACCGTCTTGGCGTAGAAGGGCTCGGTCGCGAAGGCGCGCGCCAGCAGCGTCGCCAGCTCGGCGCCGAGCACGCGGTCCACCGCGAGGAAGGGCGAGCCGTCGGTGCCGCGGATGAGGCGGTAGGGGAATTCGGCGGCGTCGAGGACCTCGCCGATGGCGATCAGGTCCTCGGTCCAGGCCGCGCGGGGCGTCGTACTCGAGTTCACCAGCGAGAACAGGCCGGCATGGACCACGACGTCGTCGCGGTCGAAGTGGCGCGGGCGCAGGAGCGGTGACGGAAGAGCACGGACGGAAGGCATGATTCACATTATCCGCCGTGGATTTCGTCCGTGTGACCGGGCCGTCGGCTTGACAGCGACCGCGGGGCCGCACGGTCAGCGCGAGAGCGACCCCAGACGGTCCCCCGCCTTCTCCGCGGCCTTCGCGGCCCGCCTGGCGCGGTGCCGCTCCTCGGCGGCGACGACCCCCAGCGCGAAGGCTCCCTCCCCGCTGCGATCGGCCTCCTCCAGGATCAGCGCACGGGCGGCGAGCGCGTCGCGCTCCTCCCCCAGGGCGTCGGCGAGGTCCTCGCCCGCCTCGGCGAGCGAGCGGCGCCGGGCGCCGACGGCCTCGGGGACGACCGCCCGCCACGCCTCCACGGTGTAGCGGAGCCGCTTCGCCGCCTTCCGCAGGTCGTGACGAGCCTCGAGCGAGCCGCCGGCCGCCGCGGACCCCGCCGCGGAGATGCGCGCGAGGTCCTTCGCGACGGAGCGGCGCACCAGCGCCGTCGCGCTCGAGCTGGCCCGCGCGGTGCGGGGCGGATCCGCGAGCAGGGCGTCGAGCGAGGCGAGGAGCGCGAGGTAGCGGCCGCCGCGCAGAGTGCGGTCGACGCGGCGCAGCGCCGAGGCGTGCCGGTGCTCGATCTCCTCCAGCAGGGCGGTGGGGGTGCTCGGGGCGCCCTCGACGGCCGCCAGGGAGGTGCGGAACCGCTCGGCGAGCACCTCCTGGTCGCGGGCCGCGCCGAGGACCCCTCCCAGCCAGCGCAGCTCGTCCCGCACGGGGTCGGTCGCCGCACGGTCGAGCACGGAGCGGGAGGCGGCGAGGACGGACCGGAGCCGGCGCGCGAGCACGCGCATCCGGTGCAGGGCGTCGTCGGCCTCGAGGCGCACCCGCGGGTCGACGGCGCGCAGCTCTCGCAGGAGCGAGCGGACCGCGGCGAGCGCCGCCTCCCCGCCGTTCCGCGGATCCGGGACCGTCTCCTCGATCGGGCCGCCGGTGGCCCGGGCGAGCTTGGAGGCGCTGGCGGCCGGGCGGGCGCCCGCGGCGAGGAGGCGCTGCTCGATCGCGTCGAGGACCCGCTCGCCCTCGTCGCCCGGGACGTCGACGAGCTCGACCTCCCACTCCCTCCAGCGCCGCTCGCGGCCGGTGCGCTGGTCGCGCGCGGTCACCAGGTCGTCGGCGATCTCGGCGAGCTCCCGCCCGTGGGAGTCGAGGGCGCGGGTGATCGAGCGGACCGTCTCGAGCATTGCCAGCGGCTCGAGCGGCGCGCGCCCCACCTGCCCGAGCACCGGCTCGCGGACGGCGGACGGGACCGTGCGCGAGGCCGTGAGCTCCGCGTGGATCTCGGTGCGGCCGGAGGAGCCGGGCAGCTTGACGTGCCAGCCCTGGTCGGATCCGCCCTCGCGGCGGCGCAGCGTGATGCGCCCCCGGGACAGAGCGCGCTCGGCGGTGTCGAAGTACTCGGCGCGGAGGGTCACCGGCTCCTCGGTGCGGACGCTCGCGACGCTCCCGGTGCCGGTCAGGTCGGGCAGCCGGGTGCCCGCGTCGACGTCGTACTTGCGCTCGACCTCGGTCTGCACTCTCCGCGCACCGCCCGCCCGGGACGTCGCCGACTCGTTCTCCGCACCGCTGGCCATGCTCCATTGTGATCACGCCCGGCGCCGCTGCGGCACCCCGGGCGGCCAGGGGCGCCCTCGCCCTAGGCTGGAGCGATGACCGCGCCCGTTCCGCCCGTCGCCCGCCGCGTCCCCCTCGAGCGCCGCCACCACGGCGACGTGGTGGTCGACCGCTACGAGTGGCTGCGCGAGAAGGAGAGCCCCGAGGTGATCGCGCACCTCGAGGCCGAGAACGCGTACACCGAGGCGGTGCTGGCTCCTCTCGCTCCGCTGCGCGAGCGCCTGTTCGAGGAGATCCGCTCGCGGACGAAGGAGACCGACCTCTCGGTCCCCGTCCGGGAGGGCTCCTGGTGGTACTTCTCGCGCTCCTACGAGGGCCGCCAGTACGCCGTGCACTGCCGAGCGCCGATCAGCGGGCCGGACGACTGGACGCCGCCGTCGATCGCCGAGGGCGGTCCGCTCGAGGGCGAGCAGGTCGTCCTGGACGGCAACGCGGAGGCGGAGGGGCACGACTTCTTCTCGCTCGGCAGCTTCGACGTCTCGGCCGACGGCCGACGGCTGCTCTTCGGCACCGACGTCGAGGGCGACGAGCGCTACACCCTCCGCATCCGCGACCTCGAGACCGGCGAGGACCTGCCGGATGTCATCGAGGGCACCGGCGGCGGAGCGACCTTCGGCGCCGACGCGCGCTTCGTCTTCTACCCGACCGTCGACGAGTCCTGGCGCCCCGACACGATCTGGCGGCACGAGGTCGGCGCCGGGACCCCGGACGAGGTCGTCTTCGCCGAGCCCGACGAGCGCTACTGGATCGGCGTGGGCCTCACCCGCAGCCGCCGCTTCCTCGTCATCGAGATCGGCAGCAAGATCACGAGCGAGTGCCTGCTGCTGGACGCGTCCGACCCGACCGGCTCCTTCCGCTCGGTGTGGCCGCGACGCGAGGGCGTGGAGTACGAGGTCGAGCACGCCGTCGTCGACGGACGCGACCGCCTGCTGATCGTGCACAACGACGGCGCCCTCGACTTCGAGATCGTCGAGGAGCCGGCCGACCTGTCGCGCGACGCCGACGCCCGGGCCCGCGAGCGCCGCGTGGTGGTGCCGCACCGCGAGGGCCGCCGGATCGAGGGCGTCGACGCCTTCGCCGGGCACGTCGTGGTCTCGTACCGCGCCGACGGAGCCACCCGGCTCGGGCTGCTCCGCGAGGACGGCACCGGAGCGCGGCTCGAGGAGATCGTCTTCGACGAGCCGCTCTACGACGCGGGCCTGGCGGGGAACCCGGAGTGGGAGCAGCCCTCCCTCCGCCTCGCCTACACCTCGTTCGTCACCCCCTCGACCGTGCTCGCGCTCGACATCGCGACGGGCGAGCGCACGGTGCTCAAGCAGCAGCCGGTGCTCGGCGACTACGACCCCGCGCTCTACGTGCAGAGGAGGGAGTGGGCCGTGGCGGAGGACGGCACGCGGGTGCCGCTCTCGCTCGTCTGGCGCCGCGACGCCGCCGATCCGGACTCGGCCCCCGCGCCGCTCCTCCTCTACGGCTACGGCTCGTACGAGGCGAGCATCGACCCGGGCTTCTCGATCGCGCGCCTCTCGCTGCTCGACCGCGGCGTCGTCTTCGCCGTCGCGCACGTCCGCGGCGGCGGGGAGATGGGCCGCTCCTGGTACGAGAACGGGAAGACGCTGGCGAAGCGGACGACCTTCACCGACTTCGTCTCCGCGGCGCGGCACCTGGTCGACGCGGGCTTCACCACTCCGGACCGCCTGGTCGCGCAGGGAGGGTCGGCCGGCGGCCTGCTGATGGGCGCGGTCGCGAACCTCGCCCCGGAGGCGTTCGCCGGCGTCCTCGCGCAGGTCCCGTTCGTCGACGCGCTCACCTCGATCCTCGACCCGTCGCTCCCGCTCACGGTGATCGAGTGGGACGAGTGGGGCGACCCGCTGCACGACGCCGAGGTCTACGCCTACATGAAGTCGTACTCGCCCTACGAGAACGTCCGCGAGGGCGTGCAGTACCCCCGGATCCTCGCGACGACGAGCCTCAACGACACCCGGGTGCTGTACGTGGAGCCGGCGAAGTGGGTGGCCAGGCTCCGCGAGGTCGGCGCTCCCGCGCTGCTGCGCACCGAGATGACAGCGGGACACGGCGGAGTGAGCGGACGCTACGAGCGCTGGCGCGAGATCGCGTTCGAGTACGCCTGGACGCTGGACGTGCTCGAGCTGGCCTGAGCGCCCCGCCGCAAGCCCCTCCGCCCGTCGTCCGCGGCCAGTAGGGTTCGGGGTGCCGACGGAGGGAAGAGCATGAGCGCAGGCCTGTCGATCGACCGCATCGCCGCATGGGTGGCGGACCAGAGGTGGTACGCGAGCAAGGGGCGGCGCCCCGAGCTGGAGGTCCGCGGCGCCTGGTCGCTGCACCCCGGCGAGGCGGAGGTGGTGGACCACCTCTTCATCGACCGGGCAGGCACGAGCCCGGTGCTGTACCAGGTGCCGGTGACCGTCCACGCGGCTCCGGTGCCCGGGCTCGAGGACGCCCTCGTCTACTCCGACGACGCGCACTACGTGTACGACGCTCCGCGCGACCCGGTGTTCGCCCGCGCCCTGCTCGGCATGATCGCCGACGGCGGCCGCTCCGACGAGGACGGCGCCCAGGGCGGCGCCCGCGCCGAGGGCCACCGGCAGCCGGGTGCCGCGATCGGGGCGTTCGCGTCCTCGAAGGTGCTCAGCGGCGAGCAGTCGAACACCTCGGTGATCGTCCGCACCACCGCCGACGACGGATCCGACGCGACCCCGGTGATCGTCAAGGTCTTCCGCGCCCTCCACCACGGCGACAACCCGGACGTGACGGTGCAGTCGGCGCTCAACGCCGCCGGGAGCGCCCTCGTCCCGCCCGTGATCGGCAACGTGACCGGCGAGTGGGACGACGAGGGCGAGGAGACGGGCCGCGCCTTCGGGCACCTCGCCTTCGCGCAGGAGTTCCTCCCCGGGGTCCAGGACGCGTGGCGCGTCGCCCTCGAGGCGGTCGCCGCCGACTCCGACTTCACCGGACCCGCCCGCGAGCTGGGCCGCGCCACCGCCGAGGTGCACGCGACGCTGGCGGAGGTCATGCCGACCGAGGACACCACGTCCGAGGTCGTCGACCGGATGGTCGCGGCCATGCGCCGTCGCCTGCGCATCGCCTCGGCCGAGGTCCCCGTGATCGCCGAGGACTCGGAGGCGATCGAGGCCGTGTTCCGCGCCGCCGAGACCGCGCCGTGGCCGAGGCTCCAGCGCATCCACGGCGACTACCACCTCGGGCAGGTCCTGTCCGTGCCCGGTCGCGGCTGGGTGCTCCTCGACTTCGAGGGCGAGCCGCTGCGGCCCATGCACGAGCGCCGTCTTCCCGACGTGGCCCTTCGCGACGTGGCGGGGATGCTGCGCTCCTTCGACTACGCGGCGGGTGCGCACGAGCAGGCCGAGCCGGGCGCCTCGAGGGCGGCCTGGGCGGCGGCGAGCCGGGCCGCGTTCCTCGAGGGCTACACCGAGCGGGCGGGCGACGCGGTCACCGCGCACCGGGCGGTGCTCGACGCGTTCGAACTCGACAAGGCCGTCTACGAGGCGATCTACGAGGCGCGCAACCGGCCGGAGTGGCTGTCGATCCCGGTCGCCGCGGTGCAGCGCCTCGCCGGGCGCTCGTAGGGTGGCAGGCATGAGCGACGACACCGACGACAAGAAGCCCCTGGACCCGCTGAGCGACTTCAGCATCCCGGGCGACACCGATCTGCACACGACCGGCGACGCCTCGGGCGCGGACGGCGACGAGATCGCGGAGCCCGGAGCGGACGAGGACTGAGCCGCCTGCTCCGCGGGGCCTGCCTCGGCCGTCGGCTCCGCTGAGCCGGCGGCCGTCCTAGCCCAGCGGGGCGAGCGGCTCGACCGCCGGCCCCTCCAGCACCGTCCCGTCGGCTGCGAAGCGGGAGCCGTGCAGCGGGCAGTCCCAGCTGCGCTCCGAGTCGTTCCAGGTGACGATCCCGCCCAGGTGCGGGCACACCGCCGACACCGCGCAGCGCCGCCCCTCCACGGTGGAGACCGCGACGGGCTGCAGGCCGTCGCGGGCGAGCGAGCCCTGGCCTTCCGCCGGCACCACCCCGGCCGAGCGGGGCGCGCGGAGCGCTGCCGACCACCCGCGGGCGTACCAGGCGCCCACCGCCAGCCCGGCGCCGAGCCCCTCCGCCATCACCCGCGGCAGCGTGGGCCGGCGGTGCAGCGTCCTCGCCCAGGCCGGCGTCCCGCCCTCGAGGTCGGCGACGAGCGTCAGCGCGGCCTGCACCGCGTTGGTCATCCCCCACTTGTCGTAGCCGGTCGCCAGGAAGATCCGTCCGCGGCCCCGCGGCAGCCAGCCCACGAACGGCACACGGTGGAACGGCTCGTAGTCCTGGGCGCTCCACTTCGCGACCGGCTCCGCCCCCGGGAAGGACCGCCGCGTCCAGGCGACCAGGTCGTCCACCGCCTCCGAGGTGACGGGCCTGCGCCCCACGGGGTGGCCGTTGCCGCCGATCAGGAGGAGCCGCTCGCCGTCGCGCTCGGCGTCGCGCACCGAGCGGGACGGCTCGTCGACCGAGAGGTACATGCCGTCGGGGATCGGCGCGTCGGTGCGGAACGCGACCGCGTACGAGCGCAGCGCGGCGATCTTGGCGAAGTACAGGCCGCGGTCGAGGATCGGCGCCCCCGTGAGCAGGTAGGCCCGGTCCCCGGTCACCGGGCCCGCGCTGGTGCGGACCCGGACGGGAGCGGTCGCTCGCATACCGAGGGCCCGGACGCCCTGCACCAGGGTGCCCCCGGCGGCGCGGAAGTCGGCGGCGAGCGCCGTGAGGACGTCCATCGGGTCGAACTGGGCCTGGTCGTCGAGGGCCACGGCCGCCGTGCTGGGGAAGGGCACGTCGAGCTCGCCGACGAGGCGGGTCGCG
Source organism: Rathayibacter sp. AY1C2 (assembly GCF_002931195.1). Classification (NCBI taxonomy): domain Bacteria; kingdom Bacillati; phylum Actinomycetota; class Actinomycetes; order Micrococcales; family Microbacteriaceae; genus Rathayibacter; species Rathayibacter sp. AY1C2. The sequence goes on from NZ_PSWG01000011.1 coordinate 65,890, forward strand.
AGGCCGAAGCGGCGCGCGGTCGCGTGCTCCTTCAGGACGGCGTCCACGCCCTCGGGCGTCTGCGCGTAGCTGTAGGCGGTGCGCCTCTGCACCGGCACGCCCGCGCCCTCGCAGTAGTCGAGCAGCCAGCGGAAGCCCGCGAGGTTCGCCGCGACGTAGGCCTCGGTCACCGCGGGGATGTTGCGCTCCGCGATCCGGGAGAGGTGCGCTCCCTGCAGGAGGCTGAGCTTCGCCGTCGTGTTCCCGGTCGTGACCGCGCCGACCTCCCGCGCCTCCAGCACCAGCACGCGCCGGCCGGTCCGCTGCAGGAGGAGCGCGGTGACCAGCCCGGTAAGTCCGGCGCCGACCACGACGTCGTCGTAGTGCGCGCCCGGCACGAACTCGTCGGAGGGGATCGGAGCCGCGCCCGCCCGCCAGAGGGAGCGGGGCCGCGGGGCCGTCGTGGTCGTGTCCTCCGGAGTCATCGGGAGTCCCTCCGTTCAGGGGCCGGACGGCCCGCGAGCGACGCTACGCGGAGCCTCCGGCACCGTCACGGTGTTGACACGTCGCGGGACGCGGGCTCAGAGCCAGCCCCACCGCTTGAAGAGCCGGTGCAGCACCACGCTCGAGGCGAGCATCGCCGCGAGCGCCGCCGGGTACCCCCATGCCACGTGCAGCTCGGGCATCACGTCGAAGTTCATGCCGTAGATGCTCGAGATCATGGTCGGCGCGAAGAAGATGGCCGCCCAGGCGGAGATCCGCTTGACCTCGTCGTTCTGCTGGTTGCCCACCTCCGCGAGCTTCTTCATGTCCTCGTTCTGGCGCTGGGCGACGAGGGTCGCGTTCACCGCCAGGATCTCCCGCAGCGTGGTGCGGAAGCCGTCGACCCGCTCGGTGACGAGCGCGACGTGGTCGGCGACGTCGCGGATGTAGCGGCGCAGCTCCACATCCGACTGGAACACCTCGAAGTCGGTGACGAGCCGCCCGAGCATGCCGGTCAGCGGAGCGACCGCACGCTGGAAGTCCAGCACCTCCTGGCTGAGCTCGTAGATGCGGCGGGACACCGCCGGGTCGCCCTCGAAGACCTGCGCCTCGATCTCGTCGATGTCGTTCTCGAGACCGGCGACGACGGGCGAGTACTGATCCACGACGGCGTCGAGGATCGCGTACAGCACGGCGACCGGGCCGACGCGCAGCAGCTCCGGATCGGCCTCCATCCGCCGCCGCACCAGCGAGAGGTCGGGCTTCTCGGAGTGGCGGACCGTGACGACGAAGTTCGACCCCACGAACAGGTGGAGCTCGCCGAAATCGACCTCCTCGCGCTGGTCGGAGTAGCTGGCGGCGCGCAGCACCACGAACATGTCGCTGCCGTACCGCTCGAGCTTGGGCCTCTGGTGCGCGCTGATCGCGTCCTCGAGGGCGAGCGGGTGCATCGAGAACTCGTCCTCGAGCGCGGCGAGCTCGGCCGCGTTCGGCCGGTACAGCCCGATCCACGCCATCGCGTCGGGCAGCTTCTGCAGGGCGGCGAGCGCCTCCGGGATGCTGCCGGGAGAGACGACCCGGCGGCCGTCCTGGTAGATCGCGTTGTCGACCGTGCTGGTGCGGGCCGGCTCGTCGTCCGGGCGCAGACGCTGGATGGGAGCGGTGTCCTCGGCGGCGGCGCGGGTGCGCGAGCCCAGACCCAGGATCGTCGCGGGGACGCGGGGCAGCTTCACGACCATCTCCTCTGCTCGACCGACGCCCTATTGTGCACCTCCCGGTGAACGGGAGGTGTCCGTTGCGCCGCCGGTGTCGGAGGGCCTCACTAGCCTGGAGTCGCTCCCCCGGACGACGCAGAGGAAGGACGACCGTGAAGCTGCTGCACACCTCGGACTGGCACATCGGCCGCACCTTCCACGGGCACTCCACGACGGCGGCGCTCGCGACCGTGCTCGAGGCCCTGGTCGAGACGGTGCGGGCCGAGCGCGTGGACGCGGTGCTGATCGCCGGCGACGTCTTCGACTCCGCCGTGCCCGCCGCAGAGCACTACACCCTCCTCACCCGCACGCTCGAGGCGATCCGCGCGGCCGGCGCCGAGGTCGTCCTCACCAGCGGCAACCACGACTCCCCCGCCCGGCTCGGCTTCCAGGCCGGGCTCCTGCGCGGAGCGGGCGTCCACGTCCTCACCGACCCCGAGGCGTACGCCGAGCCGGTCGTGCTGCGCGACGCGTCCGGCCTCGAGGTCGGCGTCCACGGCATCCCCTTCCTCGAGCCCGCCCTCTACCGCCACCGGCACCCGGAGGAGCAGCTGCGCCGCCACGAGGACGTGCTCGCCTTCGCGATGGCGCGGGTGCGCGCCGCCGCCGAGGCGGCGGGCCGTCCCTGGGTCGTGCTCGCGCACTGCTTCGCGGTCGGAGCCCCGGCCGCGGTCCTCGAGCGCGACATCACGGCGGGCGGGCTCGACTACGTCTCGGTCGAGCACTTCGCCGCGGCCGACTACGCGGCGCTCGGGCACATCCACGGACGCGCCGAGCTGCTGCCGGGAGTGCGCTACTCCGGAGCGCCGCTGCACTACGCGTTCGGCGAGGCGTCGAAGCCGCGCGGCGCCTGGCTGGTGACGATCGGGCCCGAGGGGCTCGAGGGCGTCGAGTGGTCGCCGCTCCCCGTGCCGAGGAGGCTCAGCGTGATCGAGGGCGAGCTCCAGCAGCTGCTGCGCGATCCCTCCCTGGCCGAGGTGGAGGGCGACTGGGTCTCGGCGGTGCTCACCGATCCCGTGCGCCCGCTCGACGCGATGGCGCGCCTGCAGTCGCGCTTCCCCGGCTGCGCCACGCTCGAGCACCGGCCCCCGCACGCCGCGGCCGAGCCGCGCGCGTACGCCGAGCGGATCCGCGGGCGGAGCGACGTGGAGGTCGTCGACGACTTCCTCGCCCACGTCCGCGGCGGTCACGGCGCCACGGAGACCGAGCGCGCCCTCACCCTCGACGCGCTCGCGGCCATCGAGGCCGAGGCTCTGCGGTGAGGATCCGCCGACTCGCCTTCGCCGGACTCGGACCGTTCCGCGCCGAGCAGTGCGTCGACTTCGACCGGCTCGAGGACGTGGGCGTGTACCTCATCGCCGGGCGCACCGGAGCGGGCAAGTCGACGATCCTCGACGCGATCGCGTTCGCACTCTACGGCTCGGTCCCCCGCTTCGACGGCACCGCCTCGCGCCTCCGGAGCGACCACAGCGGCCCCGAGGACGAGACCTTCGCCGAGCTCGAGTTCGAGGCGGCGGGGCGCGTCTACCGCGTCCGGCGCTCGCCCGAGTACGAGCGGCCGAAACGGCGCGGCACCGGCACCACGACCCAGCCGGCGAAGGTCGAGCTGCTGGAGCAGGTCGACGGCACCTGGGTCGGGCTCTCGTCGAGCGCGAAGGAGGTGGGCGCCGACATCGGCCGGATCGTCGGCCTGACGAAGGACCAGTTCCTCCAGGTGATCCTGCTGGCGCAGAACCGCTTCCACGAGTTCCTGCTCGCGAAGAACGACGACCGGCAGCGGCTCCTGCGCACGCTCTTCGCGACCGAGCGCTTCGATCTGCTCCGCCGCCGCCTGCTCGAGCAGCGCGACGCGAGCGCCGTCGGGCTCGAGGAGGAGCGCGCGGCCGTGACGGCGCTCGCGGACGAGGCCGTCCGGCTCCTCGATGACGGAGCCGAGCCGCCTCTGCCGGACGCCGCCTGGTTCGCCGGCCTGCCGGCGCGGCTCGCCGCTCCGCTCGAGGCGGCCCGGGCCGGCTCCGCCGCGGCCGACGCGGCGCACGAGGCCGCGGGCGCCGCTCTCGACGAGGCCCGGCGCACCGCCCGGGGCCAGGAGCGGCGCCGGCGCGCCCTCATCGAGGCGGAGGAGCTCGTGGTCGCCGAGGCGCACGTCGAGCAGCAGCGGGCCGCGATCGAGCGCGCGCGCCGGGCCGACGGCGTGCTGCCGCTGCTCCGCTCCGCCCGGGCAGCCGCCGAGAAGGAGCGGGCCGCCCGGCAGCAGCGCGACCTCGCGGCCGACGCCTATGGGGACGCGTCCGGGGGCCCGGCCGCCGAGACGGCCGAACGGCTCGCCGCTGTCCTCGGCGCCCTCACCGAGGCGCTGGCCGAGGAGCGCCGGCTCCCCGACGCGGAGCGCGTCGCCGAGCGGTCCGCGCGCGCCGAGCAGGCGGCGGCGACCGCGCTCGCCGGGATCGAGGCGGAGCTGCGCGAGCTGCCCGCCCGCGTCGACGCGCTCGCCGGCGAGGAGGAGTCCCTGGCCGGGGAGGCCGCCGCCGTCCCCGCGCGCGTCGACGAGCTCGCCGCGCTCGAGCGGAGGATCGCCGCGGCCCTCGAGCGCGATCTCACTGCGGCGGGCCTGCAGCGGCTCCGCACGGCCTACGCCGACGCGGCGCGCGTCCACGGCGAGCGCGCCGCGGAGCAGGCCGCCCTGATCGCGCGCCGGTTCGCCGGTTTCGCCGGGGAGCTCGCCGAGCGGCTGGAGCCGGGCGAGCCCTGCCCCGTCTGCGGCTCGTGCGAGCACCCCCGCCCGGCCGAGCACGACGGCCCGACGACGGTCGGCACCGACGACCTCGACCGGGCCCGCGTCGCGGTGGAGCGCGCCGCCGCCGCCCTCGACGGCGCCCGCGAGCGCGAGGGAGCCGCGGCTCGGGCTCTCGCGGCGCTCGAGGAGCGCGTGGGCGAGGACGCGGATCCGGAGTCGCTCCGCCCGGCGCACGAGGAGCGGCTCGCCTCGGCGCGCCGCGCCGCCGCCCGCATGGAGGAGCTGCGGCGCGAGCGCATCCGGCTGCGCACCCGGATCGACGCTCTCACGACCGGGCGGGACGCCGCTCGCGAGGAGCACCGCGCCCTCGCCGACGAGTCCGCCCTTGCCGCTGAAGCGCTGCGGCTGCTGCGGGAGCGCGTCGAGGCCTTCCGCGACGGCGCGACGAGCGTCGCCTCGCGCGTCGAGCAGCTGAACGCCCAGCGCCGTCGTGCCGTCGCCCTGGTCGAGGCCGAGGAGGCGGCCGTCTCGCGGTCCGAGGCCGCCGCCGCCGCCCGGGAGGAGCTCGCCGAGGTCCTCGCCGAGCGCGGCTTCACGACCGCCGAGGAGGCCGAGTCGGCCGCGCTGGCCAGCGGGGACCGGGCGCGGGCCGAGGCCGTCGTCGCCGAGCACGAGCGACGGCGGAGCGCGACGGAGGCGGTGCTCGCCGACCCGGAGCTCCGCGGACTGCCGGGCACGGCCGTCGACCTCGCCTTCGCCGAGGAGCGCTCGCGCGAGGCCTCCGCCCGTCGCGACGAGGCGCGAGCCGGCCTCTCCGTGCTCGAGCACCGCTCGGAGCGCCTGGCCGAGCTCGCCGCGACGGCCGCGGGCCGCCTCGCCGTGCTGGGTGAGCGCCTCCGCCGCCACGAGGAGCTGCGCGCGCTGGCCGAGACCGTCTCCGGCCGGGGGCAGAACACGCGCCGGATGGACCTCGAGGCCTTCGCCCTCGCCGGACGCCTGGAGGAGATCGTGACCGCGGCGAACCTCCGCCTCGACGCGATGACCAGCGGCCGCTACGCCCTCGCCCACGACGACTCGCTCGCCTACCGCGGCGCCGCCTCCGGCCTCGGGATCGACGTGCTCGACGCCTTCACCGGCGTCCGCCGGCAGCCCGCCTCGCTCTCCGGCGGCGAGACGTTCCTCGCCTCGCTCGCCCTCGCCCTCGGCCTCGCCGACGTGGTGACGGCGCAGTCCGGCGGCATCTCGCTCGAGACCATGTTCATCGACGAGGGCTTCGGCTCGCTCGATGCCGAGACGCTCGAGACGGCGCTCAGCACGCTCGACGAGCTGCGGTCGGGCGGTCGGACGATCGGCCTGATCAGCCACGTCGACGCGATGCGCGAGCGGCTGCCGATCGGCCTCCGCGTCGCGGTGGGGCCGCGCGGCGACTCGACGATCCTCACCGGCTGAGCGGCCGCTCCCGGGCGAAGGGGCGACGACGGCCCGCTCCCTCCTCTCGCACTGCAGCAGCGAGCGCGCCCGCGCCCGCTGCTAGGGTCGTGCGCAGTGACACGGGGTGCCCGCCAGGGCTGAGAGAAGACCCGTTGAACCTGATCTAGTTCGTACTAGCGAAGGGATGTCGCGAATGAGCATTCGCACGCCTGTCCACCCGATCCTCCCCGCCGACACGGCGCCCGACCCGGCCTCCGTGGGTCGCGATCTCGCCGAGCTCCGCGCCGCCGGACCCCTGGTGCAGTGCATCACGAACGCGGTCGTCACCGGCTTCACCGCCAACAGCCTTCTGGCCCTCGGCGCCAGCCCGGCGATGTGCGACCTGCCCGGCGAGGCGGGCGTCTTCGCGGGCCTCGCCTCCGCGGTGCTCGTCAACCTCGGCACGCCCGGAGCGGAGCAGCGCGAGGGTGCTCGCGAGGCGGTCGCCGCGGCCGGACGCGCCGGCACCCCCTGGGTGCTCGATCCGGTCGCCGTCGGCCCTCTGCCCGTCCGCACCGCTCTGGCGGTGGACCTGCTCGAGGCGCGGCCGGCGATCATCCGCGGCAACGCCTCCGAGATCCTCGCCCTCGCGGGAGCCGGTGCGGGCGGCCGCGGTGTGGACGCCGTCGACACCGCCGAGCAGGCGCTCGACTCCGCCCGCGTCCTCGCCCGCCGCACCGGCGGCGTGGTCGCCGTCTCGGGAGCGGTCGACCTCGTCACCGACGGCGAGCGGATCGTCCGGGTCACGGGGGGCCACCCGCTGCTGACCCGCGTGACCGGCGGCGGCTGCGCGCTCGGCGCCGTGATGGCGGCGTTCCTCGGCGCGGGCGCCCGCCCGCTCGACGCGGCCGTCAGCGCCTCCGCGGTCTGGGGCCTCGCCGCCGAGCGGGCCGCCGCCGCGAGCAGCGGTCCCGGGTCCTTCGCCGTCGGCCTCCTCGACGGCCTCGCTGCCCTCCAGCCGGCCGACGCCGAGGCCGGGGCGCGGATCGCATGAGCCTCGACCTCTCGCTCTACCTCGTCACGGACACCGCCCAGTGCGGCCCGCGCGGCGTGCCCGCCGTGGCCGCTGCCGCCGTCCGAGGCGGAGTCACGACCGTGCAGATCCGCGATCACGACGCCTCCGCCGCCGAGCTCGTCGCCCTGACCCGGGCCGTCGCCGCCGTCCTCGACGAGCGCACGACCCTGCTGGTCGACGACCGCGTCGACGTCGCCCTCGCCGCCCGCCTCGCGGGCGCCCGCGTCCACGGCGTCCACCTCGGGCAGTCCGACCTCCCCGTCACCGCCGCCCGCTCGCTGCTCGGTCCCGACGCGGTGATCGGGCTCACCGCGAACACCCCCGAGCACCTCGCCGCCGTCCGCGCCCTGCCCGCGGGGACGGTCGACTACCTCGGCGTCGGCGTCATCCGGCCCACCGCGACCAAGCCCGACCACCCCGCTCCCCTCGGTGTCGACGGGTTCGCCGCCCTCGCCGCGGCCGCGGCGCTGCCCTGCGTCGCCATCGGCGGAGTCGGAGCCGCGGACGCGGGGCCACTCCGCCTCGCCGGTGCGGCCGGGCTCGCGGTCGTGTCGGCGCTCTGCACGGCCGCCGACCCCGCGGCGGCCGCCCGCCTGATCCGAGCGGAGTGGGACCGATGACCGCCGGCGCCCGCGTCCCCCGTGTCCTCAGCATCGCCGGCACCGATCCGACCGGCGGTGCCGGCGTACAGGCCGACCTCAAGTCGATCGGCGCGCTCGGCGGCTACGGCATGGCGGTCGTCACCGCGCTCGTCGCGCAGAACACGCACGGGGTCCGCTCCGTGCACCTGCCACCCGCCGTGTTCCTCCGCGAGCAGCTCGACGCGGTGAGCGACGACGTCACGATCGACGCGGTGAAGATCGGGATGCTCGCCACGGCCGAGTACGCCGGAGTCGTCGCCGAGTGGCTCGACGAGGTCCGCCCGCCCGTCGTGGTCGTGGATCCGGTGATGGTCGCGACCAGCGGTCACCGGCTGCTCGCTCCCGAAGCCGAGGACGCCGTGCGCGACCTGCTCCTCCGCGCCGACCTGGTGACGCCGAACCTCCCCGAGCTGGGCGTGCTCGCCGGAGAGCCGACCGCCTCCGACTGGCCGGCCGCGCTCGCGCAGGGGGCGATGCTCGCCCGCGCCCTCGACGCCGCCGTGCTGGTGAAGGGCGGCCACCTCGACGGCCCCGCCACCCCGGACGCGATCGTCACCCCCGACGGCCTCGTGCGCGAGGTCCCCGGCGAGCGTGTTGCCACCTCGAACACGCACGGCACCGGGTGCTCGCTCTCGTCCGCGATGGCGACGCTCCTGGCCGGGCGCGACACCTCCTCCGACGCCCTGGTCGAGGCGCTGACGGAGGCCAAGGAGTGGCTGACCGGCGCCCTGCGCGCCGCCGACGCTCTCGAGGTCGGCTCCGGCAACGGCCCGATCGACCACTTCCACCGGCAACGTCCTCCGGCGTTCTGCGCGGACGTCTGGGAGCGGACGCGGACCCTCCGCGACGAGATCGACGCGCTCCCGTTCGTGCGGGCCCTCGGCGACGGCTCCCTCGGGCGGGAGGACTTCGAGTGGTACCTCGAGCAGGACGCTCTCTACCTCACCGAGTACGCCCGCGTCCTGGCCGTGGCGGCGCAGCGCGCGCCGACCACCGCCGAGCAGGTCTTCTGGGCCGAGGGCTCGGCGTCCGCCCTCGCGGCGGAGGCGCAGCTGCACCGCGACCGGCTCGGGACCAGGGACGCGGCTCCCGCGCCCGCGACCCGCGGCTACACCGACCACCTGCTCGCGGTCGCCGCGGGCGGCGGCTACGGCGAGATCGTCGCCGCCCTGCTCCCCTGCTTCTGGCTCTACGCCGACGTCGGGTCGCGCCTCGCCGCCTCCGGGCACCCCGAGCACCCCTACGCGGACTGGCTGCTCACCTACGGCGACCCGGTCTTCGCGACGGCCACCGAGCGGGCGATCGAGTTCACGGAGCAGGCCGCCCGCGACGCCTCACCGAGGGAGCGCGCCGCGATGAGGGACGCGTTCCTGCGGTCGAGTTCGTTCGAGAAGGACTTCTTCGCCGCACCGCTCGCCCGGACCGGCTGAGCTCTCAGCCGGCCCGGCCGGGTGCGCTCAGCCGATCGCCTCGCGCAGGACGTGCATGAGGGCGTCCAGCTGCACCGTGTCGGCCGAGGCCGTCTCGGCGTCCGCGCCGTCGAGCGCCCGGGCGGCGAGACCGGCCTTGGCGTCGATGAGCTCCGCGATCTTCGCGTCGATCGTGTGCGCCGCGATGATCCTCCACGCCGTCACCGGCTCCTCCTGGCCGATGCGGTGCACGCGGTCGATCGCCTGCGTCTGCTCGGCCGAGGTCCACGACAGCTCGGCGAGCACCACGTTGGAGGACGCCTGCAGGTTCACGCCGACTCCCGCCGCGGTGAGCGAGCAGACGGCGACAGAGACGTCCGGGTCCTCGTTGAAGGCGTCGATCTGCGTCTGGCGGAACGCCGCGGTCTGGTCGCCGCGGATGGAGACGGACGTCAGCTCGCGCTTCTCGAAGGTGTCCTCCGCCTGGTCCATCACGTCGATGTGCTTCGCGAAGAAGACGACCTTGCCCACCGAGCGGGCCAGCTGCGAGGCGTAGTCGGCGGCCAGCGCCGCCTTGGCCTGGCCGATCCGGCGCACCATGGTGAAGACGTTCTCGCCGGTCTTGGCCGACTTCGACTCCTCGAGCTCGCTCTGCGCCACGATGCGGATGAACCGCTCGCGCTCGTCGTCGTCGAGCTCGTGCGTGATCGAGGAGGTGACCGCCCTGAAGCGCTGCAGCATGCGGGCGCCGAGCTCGCGCTCGGCCTTCTGGATGGAGCGGCCGAGGTCGTCGTCCAGCTCGACGGGCAGATCGACGATCCGCTTCGACGGCAGGTCGGCGGCGACGTCGATCTTCTTGCGCCGGACGATGCCGAGGTCGATCACGGCCTCGCGCGCCTCCGGGTAGAAGCCCGTGTCGGCGGGGGTGAGGCCGGTCTCCTCGAGGCGGCCCATCAGCTCCGGTCCCGGCTTGGTCTCGTCGATCCAGCCGAGGAAGCGCCAGATGGCGCGGAAGTCGTCGACGTCGTTGATCAGCGGGGTGCCGGTCAGCGCGATCATCAGCGGATCGTGCCCCGGAGTGGTCTCACGGATCCTCGACGCCAGCGCGAGCACGCTCTGCGAGCGCTGCGAGCGGAGGTTCTTGATGAAGTGCGCCTCGTCGACGACCATGCCGCGGAAGCCCAGGCTCCCGAGCCAGCCGATGTGCCGGTCGAGGATGTCGTAGTTGACGATGACCACGTCGGCGAACGCGTCGAGCGTGCCGCCGTCTCCGTGGATGACCGTGGCGCGCCGCTGCGGGGTCCAGTGCTCGACCTCGCGCGCCCAGTTCATCTTGACCACGTTCGGCACCACCGCGAGCAGCGGGTACGCCCCGACCACCGAGGCGGCGAGGAGGCTCTGCGCGGTCTTGCCCAGGCCCGGCTCGTCGGCGAGCAGGAAGCTGCGGTGCCCCTCGCGGGCGCTCTCGATGAAGCGCGCCTGGTGCGGCATCAGCTCGCGGCCGCGCGGCGAGACCCGGTCGAGCTTCGGCGGCTCCGGGAGCTCCATGCTCGCGGCCCGTCCGCCCGCTCCGTACTCGAACGCCTTGAAGAGCGGCCCGAGCAGCTCCCAGTCGTCGAGCCGGCGGCGCGGCGCCGGGGCCGAGGCCTCGGCGATCGAGAAGTCCGGCGGGAGGAAGGGGTTCGCCAGCTGCCGGGCGCGCACCGACTGCGGCACGACCTGGTTGACCGGCACCTCGGGCTTGGGCTCCGGCTCGGTCACGATGAGCAGCTCGTCGGGGCTGAGCTCCGCGCCCGCCTCGAGCAGCCAGTCGCGGCGGAGCTTCTGCGCGGCCGCCGTGACGCCGGCCTCCGATTCGAGCAGCGCGATCAGGCTGGTGTCGCGGGCGGCCGTCTTGGCCAGGATCGTGGCGATGCCGTCGAGGCGCTTCATCTCCTCGGCGCGCTGCGCGTCGCTGAGCGAGGGATCGACCTTGACCCGCTTGCGCTCCTCGCGCATCAGGAGGGCGATCACCAGGAACTTCGTCCGGTTGGTCGGTCCGACCTTGCCGGTCTGGGCCTTCGCCTCCACCTCGCGGACGCGGCGGGCGAGGATCGGGATGATCCCCGCGTTGTCCACGCCGCGCGAGCGCGATCGGGGTCGGCTCCCGGCGGCGTTCGACGCTCGTCGCGTCTGACCGGACTGACGCTGGCCGCTGCGAGCCATGCTCCTCCTCGATGTGTGACGGGGGCGGAGGAGGGGTTCCCGCGCGCTGCCGTCGCCGTGCATCCGCCGGATCGCCTCCGGAGAGGCGTCGGGCGTCGGTGCATCCGGTGGCCGTCGGGAGCTCCGAGCAACGGGTCTGGGACCCGGTCGCAGCATCCCCGGCGTGCGGGTGCGCCTCCAGTCTACTCCTCGGGGCGGTCCGGTCGGCGCTCCGCCGCGCGGACGGTCGCGCTCGTCGTCATTCCGGGGTCGGGACGCGGATGACGAGGCCCGCCGCCACGAAGACGCCGACCGCGGCGAGGCTCAGCGAGGACCAGATCGCGTCCGGGAAGGCGAACGGCAGCACCGGGTTCCACAGCACGAGCACCGGGACGAGCCCGATCAGCCAGAGGAGTGCGCGCGCCTGGATCGCGAACCAGCCGATGACCGCCGCGAGGATCGCGACCGGGTAGCGGATGAAGTCGTAGGCGTCGGAGCCGACGAGGGCGAGCCCTGCCAGCAGCACGATCGCGCCGAGGATCCCGGGCGCGAGCGCCATGCGGGCGCGGTCGCGCGAGGGGTAGCGGGCGGCGGTCGCGCGGGACGGCTTGCGGGTGCTCACCCCTCGATCGTAGGCGCGCATACCCCGCCCGGGTACCGCCTGCGGCGCGTAGGCTGGAGGAGTGATCGAGGACCTCAAGAAGCGCTCGCTGCACCGTGCCCGGATCCTGGGCGGCCAGATGCGCGGCCTCGAGCGGATGATCGAGAACGAGGACTACTGCGTCGACATCGTCACGCAGTCCCTCGCGATCCAGAAGTCGCTCGGCTCGCTCAACAAGCTCATCGTCGAGAACCACCTCCGCACGCACATCACCGCGATGTTCGAGGAGGGCGGAGACGCCCGCGAGGCGGCGATCGCCGAGCTCGTGAAGATCTTCGAGCTCTCCAACAACCGCTCGTGACCGCAGGCCTCGTCGCCGCGGCGCGGGTGCGCCCGCTGCTGCTCGACGGGGGCCTGGGCACGGAGCTGGAGGCGCAGGGCGCCGCGGTGGACTCCTCGCTCTGGAGCGCCCGGGTCCTGCTGGAGGAGCCCGGCCGGGTCGTCGCCGCGCACCGCGCCTTCGCCGAGGCGGGCGCCCGGATCGCGGTGACCGCGAGCTACCAGGTGTCCGCGAGCGGATTCGCGGCCGCGGGCCTGGCCCCGGGCCTCGCGGAGCGCGCCCTCCAGGAGAGCGTCGACCTGGCCCGGCGCGCGCAGAGCGGCTGGGTCGCCGCCTCCGTCGGCCCTTACGGCGCGAGCCTCGGCGACGGCTCCGAGTACCGCGGCGACGACGGCCTCACCGTCGGCGAGCTCGCCGCCTGGCACCGCCCGCGCCTGGAGACCCTGGCCGCGGCCGGGCCCGACCTGCTCGCTGTCGAGACCATCCCGTCGGTGCGGGAGGTGCGGGCCGTCGTGAAGGCCCTCGCGGGCTCCTCGGTCCCCGCCTGGATCTGCGTGAGCGGCCGTTCGGGCCGCACCGCGTCCGGCGAGCCCCTGGCCGAGGCGCTCGCCGTCGCCGCCGCCTCCGAGGAGGTCGTCGGCGTGGGAGTGAACTGCTGCCCGCCCGGCGACGTCGCCGAGGCGGTCCGCATCGCCCGCTCCGTCACCGGCAAGCTGGTCGTCGTGTACCCGAACAGCGGCGAGGAGTGGGACGCCGTCGAGCGTCGCTGGGCAGGCGACGCGGCCTTCGACCCCGCGCTGGTCGCCTCCTGGCGCGCGGCGGGAGCGGATCTGATCGGCGGCTGCTGCCGCGTGGGACCTGCGGCGATCGCTGCCCTCGGACGAAGCCTGGAGGAGGAGTCGTGACCACCCTGAGAGCCGTGCGCGGCGACCTCACCCGCGAGCACGTCGACGCGATCGTGAACGCGGCGAACTCGTCGCTCCTCGGCGGCGGCGGCGTCGACGGCGCGATCCACCGCGCGGGCGGGCCGGAGATCCTCGCCGAGTGCCGCCGGCTCCGCAGGGCCGAGCTGCCGGACGGCCTGCCCGCCGGCTCCGCGGTCGCCACGACCGCCGGCCGCCTCCCCGCCCGCTGGGTCGTGCACACCGTCGGTCCCGTCCACTCGTGGTCGGAGGACCGCAGCGCCGTCCTCGCCTCGGCCTACCGCGAGTCGGTGCGCACCGCTGTCGGCCTCGGCGCGCGGACGCTCGCCTTCCCGGCCGTCTCGGCAGGCGTCTACGGCTGGCCGATGGACGACGCGGCGCGCATCGCGGTGGAGACGGTCCGCGAGGCGACCGCGGACGGCGCACTCGACGAGGTCCGGTTCGTCCTCTTCTCCGCGGACGCCCTCGCGGCCTTCGAGGCCGCCCTGGCCGCGGAATGACGGAGGGGGAGCCGACCCTGCGGTCGACTCCCCCTCCACTGTGCTGCGCTAGGCCGTCTTCGGCCGCGCGAACTCGTCGTAGGGCAGCGTGATCGGGCGGGTCCGCGGAGGCATCCGCACGACCGCCTCGAGCGCCGGGCCCAGTGCCTCGCGCCACGCGCGGTAGCCGTCCTCGTTGAGGTGCAGGCCGTCCGGCGAGTACTGCTCGAGCAGTCCGCCGTCCTCGCCCGCGAGCACCGGCCACAGGTCGAGGTAGCCCGCGTGCGCCGTGGGCGCGAACTGCCACAGGTGGCGGTTGATCTCACGGATCTGCGGCGCGAACTCGTGTCCGCGCGGCAGGACCGAGGTCACCAGGATGCGCACGTCCGGGAGGTCGCGCCGGAACGTCGCGACGATCGTCTCGATGTTGCGCACGACGTGCTCCGTCGTGCGGTGCCAGGCGAGGTCGTTGGTGCCGATCAGCAGCACCACCGTGTCCGGCTCCTGCGCGACCAGCTCGGCGAGCCGCGCGACGACGTCCGCCGTGGTGGCCCCTCCGACTCCCTCGTCGACGACCGTCGACTCCGTCAGCCACTCGCCCCAGGCTCCCGCCTGGATGATGCTGTCCCCGATGAAGAGGACCTTCCCCAGCTGGAGTCCGCGCCCCGCGTCCGTACTCGACCGTTCGCTCATCGTGCTCCTCTCGTCGGCGTCCCGGGCGGCCTCGCCGCCGCCGGACCCCTCCATTGTCACCGCTGCACCCGGCGCCCGCCAGGGGAGCGCTCGTCGCCGGAGTCCGGCAGGTCGGCCGCGGTGGCCGTGATGCGGTTGGCCATGCCGTTGAAGATGATGCCGTGGAAGGGCAGGATCGCGAACCAGTAGAGCCTGCCCGCGAGGCCCTGCGGGAAGAAGACCGCGCGCTGCGTGTAGACCGAGCCGCCGTCTCCGGAGGGCTCGGCGCGCATCTCGAGCCAGGCCCCGCCGGGCACCTTCATCTCGGCGCGCAGGCGCAGGAGCTTCGGCCGCTCGATCTCCTCGACGCGCCAGAAGTCGAGGGCGTCGCCGGCGTGCAGGCGCGCGGAGTCGCGGCGCCCGCGCTGCAGGCCCACTCCCCCGACGAGGCGGTCCATCCAGCCGCGGATCACCCATGCGAGCGGGAAGGAGTACCAGCCGTTGGTGCCGCCGATGCCCTCGATGACGCGCCAGAGCTTGGCCGGGTCGGCCTGGGTGCGGCGCTCCTTGAGGTCCACGTAGACCGTGTGGCCGGCCCACTCCGGGTCGCTCGGCAGCGGATCGCTGGGAGCGCCGACGACCTCCGCGTTCTGCCAGCTCGTCTCGATCTCGCCCGCCTGCATCTTTCCCAGCGCGAGCCGGACGGCGCGGCGGTAGGAGGTCAGCCCGCCCTCGGGGTCGGGGATGAGCGCGCGGATGTCCTGCTCGTGCACGACGCAGTCGTACTGCAGCGAGGCGATGATGGGCACCGCGAGCGAGCGCGGGATCGGCGTGACCAGGTTGACCCACTGCGAGGCCAGCCACGGGGTGAACACCGGCAGGGACGCGATCGGCCGCTGCGGGAGCCCGGCCTCGACCGCGTAGCCGTTCATCATCTGGCCGTAGCGGAGCACGTCGGGCCCGCCGATGTCGAAGGTGCGGTTGAGCGTGGCGTCCTCGAGCGACGCGGAGCCGATCAGGTAGTGCAGCACGTCGCGCACGGCGATCGGCTGGATGAAGTTGCGCACCCACTGCGGCGCGGGCATGTACGGCAGCACGTCGGTGAGGTGGCGCACCATCTCGAACGAGGTCGACCCGGAGCCGATGATCACGCCCGCCTGCAGGGCGATCGTCGGCACTCCCGACTCCATCAGGATCCGGCCCACCTCAGCGCGCGAGCGGAGGTGCTTCGAGAGCTCCTGGCCCTCGGGGTGCAGGCCGCCGAGGTAGACGATGCGGCCGACGCCGGCCGACCTCGCTGCCGTGGCGACGTTCTGCGCGGCGCGGCTCTCGACCTCCTCGAAGTGGGCGTGGTCGTTGCCCGAGCCCATCGAGTGGACGAGGTAGTAGAGGACGTCGACGCCCTCGACCGCGGCCTCCAGCGACTCCGGATCGCCGAGATCGCCCTGGGCGACCTCGACCTCCTCCGCCCACGGCACGTCGACCAGCTTGCGCGGGTCGCGCACCAGGACGCGCACCCGGAAGCCCGCCTCGAGGAGGCGCGGCGTCAGCCGGCCGCCGATGTAGCCGGTCGCGCCGGTGACGAGCGCGAGGGGGCGCGCCGAGTCGGAGGGGGTTTCGCTCATGCGGCCACGGTACGCCGATGGCCCCGGGACCTCTCCCGCTGGTGCGGGCCCGCGGCCCCTGCTAGGCGGCGGCCGGCATCCCGCTCAGTCGATGCCGAGGACCTCGCGGACCTGCACCACGTCGTGGTTCATCTGGCGGATGAGGGGCTCGACGCCCTCGTAGGCGACCTGGCCGCGGATCCGGCCGACGAACGCCACGTCGACCACGCGGTCGTAGAGGTCGAGGGTGTCGAGCGTCTGATCGAGCACGTACGCCTCGACCTGCTTGGGCGGCACTCCGACGAAGGTCGGGTTGCTGCCGACCGAGATCGCGGCGGGATGCGTGACGCCGTCGGTGGTGAGCCGGCCCGCGTAGACGCCGTCGGCCGGGATCAGGCCCTGCGACTCCGGCGAGAGGTTCGCGGTCGGGAAGCCCAGCTCGCGGCCGCGCTTCGCTCCGTGCACGACCACGCCGCGGACGACGGGCTCGTGCCCGAGCAGGCGCGTCGCGTGCTCCACGTCGCCCTCGGCCAGCAGCTCGCGGATCCAGGTGGAGGAGACGCGGCGCCCGTCCTCGGGCCGCACGTCGTCGATCAGCTCCACCTCGAATCCGTGCTGCCCGCCGAGCACGCGCAGCAGGTCGACGTCGCCCGCTCCCCGGGCGCCGAAGCGGAAGTCGGAGCCGACGAGGACCACGCGGGCCTCGAGCGCCTCCACCAGCACCTGCTCGACGAACTGCTCGGGCGAGAGCGCCCGGAACGCCTCGTCGAAGGTGAGCAGCAGCGTCGCGTCCACGCCGGTCCCGGCGAGGAGCTCGAGCTTCTGCTCGTTGCCGACCAGGACGGGCGGGCACTTCTCCGGCGCGATCACGCTGAGCGGATTGCGGTCGAAGGTGACGACGACGGCGGCGAGCCCCTGCTCGCGGGCCCGCTCGTGCAGCCGGCCGATGACGGCCCGGTGCCCGGAGTGGACGCCGTCGAACTTGCCGATCGTGACGGCGGAGGGTCCGATCCCGGCCAGGTCGCCGGGGCGGGTCTCGACGCGCATCAGGCGGCCGCCCGGGGCGTGCGCCGCCCCTGCACGCGGAGCCACCAGAGGCCGAGCACGGGCAGGACGAGCGGGATGAGCAGGTAGCCGGCGCCGAAGGCCGCCCACACCGTCGACTGGCGCCCGAACGGGTCGGCGCTCGCGAGCCCGAGGAGCCGCGGAGCGAGGAGGCTGAGCGCACCGACCACGAGCACGCCCACCAGCTCGAAGGTGATCGTCACCCACGCGACGCGCTGCCAGGCGCGGCCCGGGACGATCAGGGCGACCGTCGCGACGATGTACACGACGGCCGAGAGCGCGGAGAGCGAGAACGCCAGCGGCGCCTCGTCGAACCGGTCGATGATCTGGAAGACGGAGCGCCCCGTCGCGGCGAGCGCGAGGATCCCGTAGACCACGACCAGGAGGCTGCCGATCCCGCGCGAGCGGGCGGAACGGGTCGGCTCTCCACTCCCGGGGGCCGAGGGGACTGAGGGGTCGTGAGCGGCCCGTCCGGACGCATCGCTGGCTGGTTTCGACATCGCACGTCCATGCTAGGCGCTCGCCGGGCCGGGCCCGGTGGCGGGCCCGATCAGGCGCTCTGGAAGAACCAGATCTGGTGCATCCGGTAGACCATGACCGCGATCGAGAGGCAGGCGACGCCCAGGATCACGGTGCTCCAGCGGCTCCGCTCGATGAGCGCCCAGAACCCGGCCGCGAGCGGCAGGAGCAGCGCCGAGATCAGGTAGATGTAGTACTCCGGCAGGCTCCCCGACGGTCGGTTGCCGACCAGCGGCGACACGATCGCGACCGCCAGCTGGACGATCAGCAGCAGCTCGACGATCGCCGTCGCGCCGACCGAGACGTCCGAGGGACGGCGGGCGAGCAGCCCGAGCACGAGGCAGAGCAGGCCGGCCGCGACGGCGATCCCCACCTGGAGGATCGTGAACCACTCGATCACGAGGCGGCCGTCCGCAGGTCCTCGGTCGGGAAGTTGACGACGCTCTTGAGCTGGGTGCCGCGCCGCTCGGCGAGGCCGATCAGCCGCTCCCCCGGGCCGACCGCGGCGAGGAGGCCCTTCGCTCCCGCCACCGCCTCCGGGGCCGGGATGCGCTTGCCGTTCGCGAGATCGCCCGCCTCCTGGGCGTCGAGGCGCAGCAGGGGGAACAGCTCGCCCGCCACGAGCGTCGGCGGCAGGAGCGCGGCGGGGACGTCGAGCTCGTCGATCTCGCCGGCCTGCGCCACGGAGAAGGGGCCGACCGCGGTGCGCCGCAGCGCGGTCAGGTGGCCGCCGACTCCGAGGGACGCGCCCAGGTCGCGGGCGAGCGCGCGGATGTAGGTGCCGGAGGAGCAGGTGACGCGCACGTCCAGGTCGAGGAACCCCTCGACCGGGCGGCTCGCCAGGACGGCGAACTCCGAGACGGTCACGGGGCGGGAGGCGAGCACGACCTCCTCGCCGTCGCGGGCGCGGGCGTAGGCGCGGCGGCCGTCGACCTTGATCGCGCTGACCGTGCTCGGGACCTGCTCGATCGCTCCGGTGAGGGCCGCGATCGCGTCGGACACCGACTCCGGGGCGAGGGCCGCGACGAGGGCGGGCTCCGCCGAGGCGAGCACCTCGCCCTCCTGGTCGTCGGTGGTGGTGGAGGAGCCCAGCCGGATAGTCGCCTCGTACTGCTTGTCGAGGCCGACGAGGTAGGTGAGCAGGCGCGTCGAGGGGCCGAGACCGAGGATCATCAGCCCGGTCGCCATCGGATCGAGCGTCCCCGCGTGGCCGACCTTGCGGGTCCCCGCGCGACGGCGGGTCCGCGAGACGAGGTCGTGGCTGGTGATGCCGCCGGGCTTGTCCAGCAGGAGGATCCCGTTCGGAGCCGGGGCGGGGGTCTCGAGCACGGGTGCGAGGATACACGGACGGATCGGGAGTACTCCCGGGGTGGAGCCGGAGCCCTCCCCCGCCCGTCCTAGGCTGTCCGGATGAGGATCGCAGTACTCGGAGCAGGCGCCGTCGGCGGCACCATCGCCGCCCTTCTCGACCGCGCCGGGCACGACGTCGAGGTCACCGCCCGAGGCGACCACCTCACCGCGATCCGCCGGTCGGGGATCCGGCTCGACGGGGCGTGGGGCGAGCACACCGCCTGGGTCCGCTGCGGCGAGTCCCTCGATCTGGTGCCCGATCTCGCCTTCGTCTGCACGAAAGCGCAGGACGCCGAGGACGCGCTGCGCACCAACCGCCGCACGGTCGACGGCACCCTCGTCGTCGTCGTCCAGAACGGACTGGACGGACTCACCGCGGCGGCCCGGCAGGTGCGCGACGCCCGGCTCGTGGGTGCTCTCGCCCTCTTCGCCGCGAGCCACCTCGAACCCGGCCGCGTCACCGTCACGGCTCCTGCCACGACCACGCTCGGCGTCCCCGGCCGCCCGGCCGACGACGACGTGCGACGGGCCGCCGCCGTGCTCGGCGAGGCGGTCCCCACCGCCGTCACCGACGACTTCACCGGAGCGCAGTGGACGAAGCTGCTGATCAACGAGGTCAACGCCCTGCCCGCGATCACCGGGCTCTCGGTCCAGGAGACGATCGACGATCCGGGGCTGCGGCGCGTCCTCGCCCGGTCGATGCGCGAGGCCGCCCGGACGGGCCTCGCGTCGGGCGTCCGCTTCGGCTCGCTGCAGGGACTCTCGAACACGTCCGTCCGCGCCCTGGCCGCCGCTCCCCTGCCCCTGGTCGAGCTGCTCCCCCGCCGGATGGCCGCGCGGATGGGCGAGGTGCCGAACCCCGGGTCGACGCTGCAGAGCGTCCGCCGCCGAGTGCCGAGCGAGATCGACCACCTGGCCGGGGCCGTGGTCCGCACCGCTCACCGCGGCGGGCGCGAGGCACCGGTCAACCAGCTGCTGGTCGACCTGGTGCACGAGGTCGAGCGGGCGGGCGCCTTCGTGCCGCCGGCGGAGGTCGTGCGCCGCGCCGCCCTGGTCTGAGCCCGCGGCCCTGTCGGACGGACGCCGCCCGCGGCGGCGGCCTCCGTCCCGAGGCTCAGCAGGAGTCGGCGAAGAGGCGCCGGGGCTGCTCCGGATCGCGGATGTCGACGAGGATCCCCGCCAGCCGGCGCGGGTCCGTCGTGGCGCGGTACGCCGCGTCCACCGGCGGCTCCTGCGTGTCGAGGCGGATGCTGGTGCTCCACGCGCCGCGCAGCTCCGGCCGGAGGGCGAACTCGCCGTCGACAAGCAGCACCGCGTCGCGGCCGGCGGTCCGCCAGCGCGCCTGCCGCGCCTCGTCGCGCACCGCGTCGAAGCCCGCGAGCACGAACCCGGTGCTGCCGCCGAGGGTGAACGGATCGAGCAGCACGCGGCGCAGGAGCTCGTAGTCGTACCCGGCCGCGTAGGAGCGCAGCTCGTCGGGCACGGCGGGGTCGTCCCGATCGGCGCGGGGACGTCGGAAGTCGGCGAGGTGCGCGACGATCGCGTCCTTGCCGGCCCGGCGGAGCGCCGCCGCGAGGTCGAGCGCGAACGCCGCGCTCACCGCGGGGTCGTCGCCGTCGATCCCGACCTTGACCCGTCCGCGCCCGTAGTTGTGCAGCACCTCCGCCGCGAGAGCGTCGAGCACATCGGCCTTCTGCGGAGCCCACCTGGTCATCCGCCCACGATACGCGCCGCCGCCTAGTGTGGGCTGATGCCCTCCGACCCTCTCGCCGACGCGATCACCGCCTGGTTCCGCACGAGCGCCCGCGACCTGCCGTGGCGCCGCGAGGGCTTCCCCGCCTGGGGCACGCTCGTCAGCGAGTTCATGCTGCAGCAGACCCCGGTGGTCCGCGTCGTCCCGCGTCTGGCGGAGTGGCTGGAGCGCTGGCCGACACCCTCCGCTCTCGCCGCCGTCCCTCCCGGCGAGGCGGTGCGCGCCTGGCAGTCCCTGGGCTATCCGCGGCGGGCCCTGCGCCTGCACGCCTGTGCCGTGGCGATCGCCGAGGAGCACGGCGACGTGGTCCCCGACGACGTCGAGACCCTCCTCGCGCTGCCCGGCATCGGCGACTACACCGCCCGCGCCATCGCCGTGTTCGCCTACGGGAGGCGGCACCCCGTGGTCGACACCAACGTCCGCCGGGTCCGCGCGCGCGCGGTCGACGGAGCGGCGGAGCCCGGCCCGCCCCGCGCGAGGGCCGACCTCGCTGCGATGTCGGCGCTGCTGCCCGAGTCGCTCTCCGAGGCGGCGGCCTTCAACGCGGGCGCGATGGAGCTGGGGGCGATCGTCTGCACCGCCCGCGCTCCGCGCTGCGACGAGTGCCCGATCCGCGACCTCTGCCGCTGGCGGGCGGAGGGGTACCCCGAGCACACCGGGCCCGTGAAGGCGAAGCAGAAGCGGTTCGAGGGCTCGGACCGCCAGGTCCGCGGCCTCATCCTCGCCGAGCTCCGCGCCGCGCACGGCCCGGTCACCGCGGCCGAGGTGGAGTCTCTCTGGCCGGACGCCGACCAGCGCGGTCGCGCCCTGGCCGGGCTCCTCGCCGACGGCCTGGCGACGGGCGGCCCGGAGGACGGCTACCTCCTCCCCGGCTCCTGAGGGCCCGTCGACCGCCGTCCGCGTCGGAGGAGGCGGGTAGGGTCGGCGCCGTGACCGGTCGCCGCCTCCGCCTCCCCCGCCCCGACGCCGCCGTCGAGCGCGCCCTCGACGTCGACCTCGCCCAGGACGTCCAGCGCGCCCTCGCCGCGGTCCGCGTCGAGAACGACCTGCCCGGCCCGTTCCCGCCGGCCGCGCTGGCCGAGGCCGAGCACGCGGACGCCGGAGCGGACGACGAGGACCGCGTCGACCGGACGGACCTCCCCTTCGTGACGATCGACCCGCCCGGCTCGCTCGACCTGGACCAGGCCCTCCACCTGGAGCGCACGTCGGAGGGCGTCGTCCTCCGCTACGCCATCGCGGACGTGCCCGCGGTCGTCCGCACCGGCGGAGCGCTCGACGCCGAGACGCGCCGCCGCGGCCAGACCTACTACCTCCCGGACGGCCGCGTCCCGCTGCACCCCGCGGTCCTCTCCGAGGGGACCGCGTCGCTCCTGCCGGACGAGACGCGCCGAGCGCTGGTCTGGACGCTGACCCTCGACGAGCGGGCGGAGCCGCGCTCGGTGCACCTCGAGCGGGCGCTCGTGCGCAGCGTGGCCCGGCTCGACTACGAGGGCGTGCAGCGCAGCGTCGACGCGGGCGATCCGCACCCCTCCCTCGCCCTCCTCCCCTGGTTCGGACGCGAGCGCCTGGCGCGCGAGGCCGAGCGCGGAGGAGCGAGCCTGACGCTGCCCGAGGAGGAGATCGTCGCCGCCGACGGCGGCTACCGGGTCGAGCGCCGCGCTCCCCTGGTCGTCGAGGGCTGGAACGCCCAGGTCTCGCTGCTGACCGGCATGGCGGCGGCGACGATGATGCTCGACGCGGGGGTGGGCATCCTCCGGACCATGCCCGAGGCCGACCCCGCCACCGTCGCGGCCTTCCGCTCCCGAGCCGCGGCGCTCGGCGTCCCGTGGCCCGAGGAGGAGGCCTACGGCGCCTACCTGCGCCGCCTCGACACCGCCGACCCCGCCCAGCTCGCCATCATGTACGCCGCGGCGAGCCTGTTCCGCGGCGCCGGCTACACCGCCTTCGACGGCGCCCCGCCGGAGCATCCCGCGCAGGCGGCCCTCGCCGCGCCGTACGCGCACGTCACCGCGCCGCTGCGGCGCCTGGTCGACCGGTTCGGCCTCGCCGTCTGCCTCGCGGTGTCCCGGGGCGGAACGATCCCGTCGCAGCTGCGCGAGGCGCTGCCCCTGCTCCCGCCGCTCCTCGTCGCGAGCGACCGCCGGGCCGGAGCCGCCTCCCGTGCGGCGACCGCGATCGTCGAGGCCGCCGTCCTCCGCGGCCGCGAAGGAGCCTCCTTCAGCGGGATCGTCGTCTCCTCGGCGCGCACCCGCTCCTCGGTGCAGCTGCTCGACCCGGAGATCACCGTCGACCTCCCGGCCCCGCTCACGCCGGGAGCCCGTGTCGTCGTCGTCCTGGAATCGGTCGACGTCGCCACGGGCTCCGCGGTGTTCGGGCTCGGCGCCTAGTCCTCGTCGTCCTCGGGGGGCTTCACATAGGGGTCGGCGTCGCCGGCGTAGTCCGCCTGAGCGGCGAGCGACTGCACCTGCGAATCCTGGCTGCGCGCGGCGGCGAGCAGATCCTCGATGTGCTTCGCGTTCTCGGGCACCGCGTCGAGGATGAACTCGAGCGACGGCGTGAGCCGGGACGTGATGTTCCTGCCCACCTCGGTGCGGAGCATGCCGGTGGCGGCCTTGAGGGCCGCGGCCGAATCGGCGCGCTCCTCATCGGTGCCGTAGACCGTGTAGAACACCGAGGCGCGCTGCAGGTCGCCGGTCACCTGGACATCGGTGATGGTGACGAAGCCGAGGCGCGGGTCGCGGAGACCGCGCTCGAGCCGCTTCGCGACGATCACCTGGATACGTTCGGCGAGCTTCCTCGCCCGGGCCGGATCTGCCATGGCTGGTCCTCACATCTCTCTCGGCGAACCGTTCAGCTCGCCATTCAACCACTCTCCGCCCGGACGACCGGTCGCGTCCGAGGGGGCCTTGCTTCTAGGGCGTGATGCCCCTCGACCGCGCGTCTGCGACGGCGCGGGTGGGGTGCCTCCTCGCGGCTCCCTCCCGCGGGCCTGCGGCCCGCCCGCCAGGCCCGGCCAGGAGCCGCGAGGAGGCACCCCACCCGTGCCCGCGATCGGAGGGAGTGCGGGTCCGCCCCCCGGATCCTCGGGGACCGGGGTGGGAAGGCTCAGGTGCTGGATCGGGAGCCGGACGTCGCCCGCAGGCGCGCTGCTCGCGAGCTGCTCGTTCAGCGGGCGCACCCACCGAGACAGGAGCGCCTGATCGGGGTCGGTCTCCCGCACCCGGGGGTGCGGAAGCGCCCGCTGGAGGGTCCGCACCTCCGGGACACCGGCGGCCCCCGATTCCTTCCGCAGGGCGCGAGAGGACGAGAGTCCCCTCCCGATCCCGCACGAACAGCGCCGTGAGACGCCGGAAGGCCCGGGCGGACCCGGGCCTTCCAGTGGAACGGATCAGCCTCGCGGCTTCTCCTTCATCTCGATCGTCTCGATCTCGTCGCCGATCTGGATGTCGTTGTACTTTCCGAGACCGATACCGGCCTCGTAGTCCGTACGGACCTCCGTGACGTCGTCCTTGAAGCGACGCAGCGACTCGATGGCCAGGTTGTCCCCGACCACAACGCCGTCACGGATGACGCGCGCCTTCGAGTTGCGGGTGATCGTGCCGGAGCGGACGATGACACCCGCGATGTTGCCGAACTTGGAGGAGCGGAACACCTCGCGGATCTCGGCTACACCGGACTGGACCTCCTCGAACTCGGGCTTGAGCATGCCCGTGAGCGAGTTCTCGACCTCTTCGATCGCGTTGTAGATGACCGAGTAGAAGCGGATGTCCACTCCTTCTCGAGCAGCGCGCTCGCGGGCCTTCGGGTCGGGGCGGACGTTGAAGCCCACGATGATCGCGTTGTCGATCGTCGCGAGGTTGACGTCCGACTCCGTGATCGCACCGACGCCGCGGTGGATGATGCGCAGCTGCACCGAGTCGTCGACCTCGATCTTGACGAGCGACTCCTCCAGCGCCTCGACGGCACCGGACACGTCGCCCTTGATGATGAGGTTGAGCGACTCGACCTTGCCCTCCTCGAGAGCACGGGTGAAGTCCTCGAGCGAGATGCGCTTGCGGGCCTTGGCCAGCAGGGCGTTGCGCTGAGCGGCTTCGCGCTTCTCGGCGATCTGACGGGCCGTGCGGTCCTCCTCGGTGACGAGGAAGGTGTCGCCGGCGCGGGGCACGGACGAGAGTCCCTGCACCTGCACCGGACGCGACGGCACGGCTTCGAGGACGGCGTTGCCGTTCTCGTCCGCCATCGCACGGACGCGGCCGTAGGCCGTTCCGGCGACGATCGCGTCTCCGACGCGCAGCGTTCCCGACTGGATGAGCACGGTCGCGACCGCACCGCGTCCCTTGTCGAGCTTCGCCTCGATCGCGACTCCGCGCGCCTCCTTGTTGGGGTTGGCGCGCAGGTCGAGACCGGCGTCCGCGGTGAGCAGCACGGCGTCCAGGAGGTCCTGGATGCCGGTGCCCGCGCGAGCCGACACGTCGACGAACATGACGTCTCCGCCGTACTCCTCGGCGACGAGCCCGAACTCGGTGAGCTGCTGGCGCACCTTGGCCGGGTTGGCGTCGGGCTTGTCCACCTTGTTCACCGCGACCACGATCGGCACGTTGGCCGCCTGGGCGTGGTTCAGCGCCTCGATGGTCTGCGGCATGATGCCGTCGTCCGCCGCGACCACGAGGATCGCGATGTCCGTGACCTGGGCACCGCGGGCTCGCATGGCGGTGAACGCCTCGTGACCCGGGGTGTCGATGAAGGTGATCGGGCGCTCGATGCCCTCGTGCTCCGCGACGACCTGGTACGCACCGATGTGCTGCGTGATGCCGCCCGCCTCGCCGGCGACGACGTTGGCGTTGCGGATCGCGTCGAGCAGGCGCGTCTTTCCGTGGTCGACGTGACCCATGACGGTGACGACCGGCGGACGGATCTCGAGGTCCTCGTCCGTCTCGTCGTCGAGCTCCTGCTCGAGGTCGAGACCGAAGCCCTCGAGGAGCTCCTTGTCCTCGTCCTCGGGCGAGACGACCTGGATCTTGAAGCCGAGCTCGGAGCCGAGCACCTCGAAGGTGGCCTCGTCGAGCGACTCGGTGGCCGTCGCCATCTCGCCGAGGGCGAAGAGGACGGTGACCAGGTTGCCGGGGGGCACCGGCACGCCGGTCATGGCCTCGATCTTGTCGGCGAAGTCCGAGATCGACGCGCCGCGGCGCAGACGGATGACCGTCCTGCCGTCGCCGCGGGGGACGCTGACGCCGCCGAGCGACGGGGCCTCCCTGAGCTCGAACTCCTGACGCTTCGTGCGCTTGGACTTCCGGGCCTTGCTCTTGCCGCCACCGCGACCGAAGGCTCCTGCGGTTCCACCGCCGGGGCCGCGACCGCGACCGCCGCCACCGGGACGCGGGGCGAAGCCGCCACCGGCACCGGGAGCGCCGCCGGGGCGCTGGAAGCCGCCGCCGGCCGGACGACCGGCACCGCCGGGACGTCCTGCTCCGCCGCCGGGTCCGCCGGGACGCTGGCCGAAGCCGGCGGGGCGCTGGCCCATGCCGGGTCCGCCGGGTCGGGGCGCGCCGGGGCGCGGAGCAGCGGGGCGGGGGATGTTACCCGGGGTCGGACGCGATCCCATGCCCTGCGAGCTGGCGAAGGGGTTGTTGCCGGGGCGCGGGGCGGCGGGACGCTGTCCCATGCCCTGGTTGCTGGCGAACGGGTTGTTGCCCGGGCGCGGAGTGCCGCCGGGGCGGTTGGAGCCGCCCGAGGCGCCGCCGGGGCGCGGGGTGTTCGCGGCGGGAGCCGGACGCGGGGTCACGGGCTTGGGTCCGCCGGGGGTCGCGCCGGACGCCGGCTTCTCGGCGGCGGCCGGAGCCGCGGGGGCCTCGGTCGGAGCCGGAGCGGCGGCCTCGGCGGGCGCGTCCTTGGCTGCCTGAGCGCGCTGAGCGGCCGCGGCCTCCTGGGCGGCCTGAGCCTGGGCCTGGCGCTCGGCGACCGACATCGGCGGTGCCGGCGCCGGAGCGGGCGGCTTGGCCGGTCCGGGCGTGGGCGCGGACGGACGCGCGCCGGAGGGGCGCGGGGCCCCGGGACGGGCGCCGGCGGCGGGGGCGGCCGGGGTCGCCGACGCTCCCGCGGAGGAACCGCCCTGGCCCTGGAGGGCCTGGCGGAGCTTGCGCGCCACCGGGGGTTCGATGCTCGAGGACGGGCCCTTGACGAACTCGCCGAGCTCCTTCAACTTCGCAAGTGCGACCTTGCTATCGACACCCAGTTCGGATGCGATCTCGTGTACGCGTGGTTTTGCCACTTCTCTCCTGTCTTGGGCCTGCACCCAAGACGGGGGCAGGCGTCACGAACGGACGGGTCTCATTTCGAGCCGCTCATCAGTCTTCGCTCATGATCAGTTCACGGGCCGTTCTGCCTGTTCTCTATGGTGTGATCGTGCGCTGCTCCGGCCCCTCCGGTCGAGGGGCCGAGCCGGTCGGATCGTGCGATGTACTGCTCCAGCTCGCTCGCGTCCACGCTCTCGCGTGTCCGGAACGCTCTTCCGAACGCGCGGCGCTTGACCGCGAGCTCGTAGCAGTCGGCTGTGTCGTGGAGCCACGCTCCCCGACCAGGACGGACGGCACGCGGGTCTACCGCGAGGACGTTCGAGTGGAGGACCAGCCTCAGAAGAGAGGCCCGGGGGGCGCGCAGACGGCAGCCGACGCACGTTCTGACGGCTTCCACTCTACTCCCTCCCCTCCGGGACCGCTCCCCCGCACGGCCGATGCTCGGGCATCACTCCCCGTCCATCACCGAATCGGGCTGGATGTCGATCTTCGCGCCGGTCAGCTTGGCGGCGAGGCGGGCGTTCTGGCCCTCCTTGCCGATGGCGAGCGAGAGCTGGTAGTCGGGGACGAGCGCGCGGACGGCCTTGAGGCTCTGGTCGATCACGAACGCGCTGGTCACCTTGGCGGGCGAGAGCGCGCTGGCGACGAAGGTCGGCAGGTCGGAGGAGTAGTCGACGATGTCGATCTTCTCGTTGTTGAGCTCGGCGGTCACCGCGCGCACGCGCTGGCCGAGCTCGCCGATGCAGGCGCCCTTGGCGTTCACGCCGGGCTCGGTCGCGCGCACCGCGATCTTGGTGCGGTGGCCGGCCTCGCGGGCGAGGGAGACGATCTCCACCACGCCGGACGCGATCTCGGGGACCTCGAGGGCGAACAGCTTGCGCACCAGCGACGGGTGGGTGCGGGACACCTGGACCGACGGGCCCTTGGGTCCGCGGCCGACGCTCGTGACGTAGACGCGGATGCGGCGTCCGTGGCTGTAGTCCTCGCCGGGCACCTGCTCCTCGGGCGAGAGGATCGCCTCGATGGAGCCGAGGTCGACGTGGATCATCCGCGGGTTGGGGCCCTGCTGGATGACGCCGGCGACGATGTCGCCCTCGCGGCCCTTGAACTCGCCGAGCACGTGCTCGTCGGCGATGTCGCGCAGGCGCTGGTTGATGACCTGCTTCGCGGCGAAGGCGGCGATGCGGCCGAAGTCGCGCGGGGAGTCCTCGGCCTCGCCCACGACGGCGCCCTCCTCGTCGAGCTCGGGCACGAAGACCGAGACGTGACCGGTCTTGCGGTCGAGGTGCACTCGCGCGTCGACGGCGGTGGCCTTGTCGGCATCGTCGGCCTGGCCGATGTGCTTGAGGTAGGCGGTCAGGATCGCCTGCTCGATGATCTGCACGAGTTCCTCGAAGGGGATCTCGCGCTCGCGCTCCATGAGTCGCAGAACGCTCAGGTCGATGTCCACGGGCGGGCCTTTCTCTCTATTCACTTGGATGCCGCGGTGGTGACCGCGGTCGTTCGCCTGCCGGGCTCTCACCCGGATCAGCCCTCAAGGGTACCCGACGCGGCCCGGGGTTCCACCCGCGGATCCTGCCGACGCACGGAGGGCCCCGCCTGCCACGGGAAGCGGTGGCGGGGCCCTCGGCGTGTCGGGTCTAGGCGCCCAGCCGGGCGAGCGCCTCGGCGACCGGGAGCTGCTCGCGCTCGCCGGACCGGCGGTCCCACAGCTCGACGATCCCGTCGGCCGCTCCTCGGCCCGCGATGACGATCACGGGCACCCCGATCAGCTCGGCGTCGCCGAACTTGACGCCGGGCGAGACCTTCGGGCGGTCGTCGATCAGCACGTCGCGGCCGGCGGCCTCGAGGGAGGCGCCGACCGACTCGGCGAGCTCGAGAGCCGCCGCGTCCTTGCCGGTCGCGATGACGTGCACGTCGAACGGCGCGACGTTCGCGGGCCAGAGCAGTCCTCGGTCGTCGTGGGTGGCCTCGGCGATGATGGCGAGGATGCGGGTCACGCCGATGCCGTAGGAGCCCATCGTGACGGTGACGAGCTTCCCGTTCTCGTCGAGCACCTTCAGCCCGAGGACGTCGGCGTACTTGCGGCCGAGCTGGAAGACGTGGCCGATCTCCATGCCGCGGGCGGTCTCGATCGGGCCCGAGCCGTCGGGCGCCTCGTCGCCGGTGCGGACGTCCGCGACCTCGACGGTGGCGTCGCCGTGGAAGTCGCGGCCGGCGACCAGGTCGAGGACGTGCTGCCCGGAGACGTTGGCCCCGGTGATCCAGGCGGTGCCGTCGACCACGCGCGGGTCGAGCAGGTAGCGGACGCCGGTCGCCGACTCCTCGCCCAGGACGGCTCCCTCGGCCGACCAGGGTCCGATGTAGCCCTTGACCAGTCCGGGGTGCTTCGCGAAGTCCTCCGCGGTGGCGGCCTCGACCTCGGCCGGGGCGAAGGCCACCTCGGCGCGCTTGAGGTCGACGTCGCGGTCGCCGGGCAGGCCGACGATCACGAGCTCGCGGGTGCCGTCGAGCGCGGTGAGCGCGAGGACGACGTTCTTCAGGGTGTCGGCGGCGGTCCAGGCGCGGCCGTCGGGGCGGGGCTGCGTCGCGTTCGCCAGGTCGACGAGGGTCTGGATGGTCGGGGTGTCGGGCGAGTCGAAGACGCGCGCCTCGGGCAGGCCCTCGACGGGCAGCGCCGCGGGAACGGGCGTGCGGTACGCCTCGACGTTCGCCGCGTACCCTCCCGCCGACCGGACGAAGGTGTCCTCGCCGACGGGGGTGGGGTGCAGGAACTCCTCGCTCCGGGAGCCGCCCATCGCTCCGGCGTCGGCCTGCACGATCACGTACTCCAGGCCCAGACGGGCGAAGATCCGCTCGTAGGCGTCGCGCTGGCGCTGGTAGCTCGCGTCGAGGCCGGCGTCGGTGTAGTCGAAGGAGTACGCGTCCTTCATCGTGAACTCGCGGCCGCGCAGGAGGCCCGCGCGGGGCCGCGCCTCGTCCCGGTACTTGTCCTGGATCTGGTAGATCGACAGGGGCAGGTCCTTGTAGGAGGAGTAGAGGTCCTTCACGAGCAGCGTGAAGAACTCCTCGTGCGTGGGAGCCAGCATGTAGTCGGCGTCCTTGCGGTCCTTCAGGCGGAACACGCCGTCGCCGTACTCGGTCCAGCGGCCCGAGAGCTCGTAGGGCTCGCGGGGCAGGAGCGCGGGGAAGTGCACCTCCTGGGCGCCGGCGGCCTCCATCTCCTCGTGGATGATCCGCTCGATGCGGCGCTTGACGCGCAGTCCCAGCGGCAGCCAGGCGAAGACGCCGGGCGCCTGACGGCGGATGTAGCCCGCGCGGACGAGGAGGCGGTGGCCCGCGACCTCGGCGTCGGCGGGATCCTCCCGGAGCGTGCGGACGAACAGATGCGAGAGACGGGTGACCACGAGGGACGATCCTATCCGCTGCGCTCCCCCGGCTCGCGAGGGCGCCGGGAGCCTCAGTCGGGGATCCGCGAGAAGACGACCGCTCCGCCCGTGCCGTCCAGCAGCACGTCGTCGGGGGTGCCGCCGATCGTCATCGGGCCGGAGAGGAGCGCCCGGAGCCGGATGGCCTCGGGGCTCGGCGTGTCGGAGCAGGTGTCGGAGCCGGTCACCTCGTCGCCGGGGATCAGCACGCCGTCGGCGATCCGGTAGGCGGCGCTGACCACGAGGCAGCCGGTGCCGACGACCAGGGTCGGCGCACCCCCGACGCTCTCGGAGCGGAGGCGGACGCGGGCGTCCTCGACCCAGGCCGTGTACGGGGTCTCCCCCTCGGCCGCGGTCAGCACCCAGCGGTCGCAGCCGAAGGGGTCCTGCGGGCTGCGGCTGTCGATGCATTCGCCGGCCTCGGAGGACGGGCCGCTGCGGAGCGCGGCGACACCGGAGGCGAGGAGCGCGGCGGCGACGACCACGAGCGCGAGGCGCAGTGCGGGGCGGACCACGTCGATCCGCCCCGCGCCGTCAGTTCGCGCCGACGGTGACGACCGGGGCTCCGGTCGAGGTGTCGTCGGCCGGCATCTCGGCGGCCAGGCGGTTGGCCTCCTCGATGAGGGTCTGGACGATCTCGGCCTCGGGGACGGTCTTGATGACCTCGCCCTTGACGAAGATCTGGCCCTTGCCGTTGCCGGAGGCGACGCCCAGGTCGGCCTCGCGGGCCTCGCCGGGTCCGTTGACGACGCAGCCCATGACGGCGACGCGCAGCGGGACGCTCATGCCCTCGAGGCCGGCGGTGACGTCGTTGGCGAGCGTGTAGACGTCGACCTGCGCGCGGCCGCAGCTGGGGCAGGAGACGATCTCGAGCTTGCGCTCGCGGAGGTTCAGCGACTGGAGGATCTGCAGGCCGACCTTGACCTCCTGCGCGGGCGGGGCCGAGAGGGACACGCGGATGGTGTCGCCGATGCCCTCGCCGAGGAGGATGCCGAAGGCGGTGGCGGACTTGATCGTCCCCTGGAACTCGGGGCCGGCCTCGGTGACGCCGAGGTGGAGGGGCCAGTCGCCGCGCTCGGCGAGCTGGCGGTAGGCCTTCACCATGACGACGGGGTCGTTGTGCTTGACCGAGATCTTGAAATCGTGGAAGTCGTGCTCCTCGAAGAGGCTGGCCTCCCAGACGGCGCTCTCGACGAGGGCCTCGGGGGTGGGCTTGCCGTACTTCTGCAGGATGCTCGGCTCGAGCGAGCCGGCGTTGACGCCGATGCGGATCGAGACGCCGGCGGCCTTCGCGGCGGCGGCGATCTTGCCGACCTGGTCGTCGAACTTGCGGATGTTGCCGGGGTTCACGCGGACCGCGGCGCAGCCGGCGTCGATCGCGGCGTAGACGTAGTTCGGCTGGAAGTGGATGTCGGCGATGACCGGGATCTGGCTCTTCTTGGCGATGATCGGCAGCGCCTCCGCGTCGTCGCGGCTCGGCACCGCGACGCGGACGATGTCGCAGCCGGACGCGGTGAGCTCGGCGATCTGCTGGAGGGTCGCGTTGATGTTCGTCGTCGGTGTGGTGCACATCGACTGGACGCTGACCTGCGCGTCACCGCCCACGAGCACCTTGCCCACCTTGATCTGGCGGGACTTGCGGCGGGGGGCGAGGGTCATGGGGACCTTGGGAAGACCCAGATTCACTGCTGGCACGCGCCCCATCGTACGCGCGCCGCGGGACCCCTCGTCCGCTCGCCGCACCTTCCCAGCCGCCGCCCCTCCTGCGCGCCTCGGAACCCGTCCACCGCACCTGCTCTCAGCCCGAGACCGCACGACGATCCGCGGTCGCCTCGCTCCCGAGCCGAACCGCCGATCCCGTCCGAGCGACCGGCCCCAGCCGCCCGCACCCCGCTCCACCCACGCCC